>NZ_CDWRCM010000001.1:0-1527 GCF_977927585.1 Frankia sp. CcWB2
GGCGGGATCGGCGCCGCCGCCGCCGATCCCGCCGGCCCGGCCGGCCCGACCGACGGGGCCGCGACCCCGATCGACCCGTCCGACCCCGCCGCCGTGGCCCTCGCGGCGGCCCGGGCCCGGGAGAGCGAAGCTGTCCGGCGGCGGGCGAACGCCGCGCACACGCTGGCCGCCGGTAACGACGGCGACGTGGCGGTTCCCGCGCGTGCCCGGCGGATCGGGCGGATCGCCGTCGCGCTGACGGTCGTCGGCTGGACGCTGCACCTGGGGTCCGTCATCACTCGTGGCCTCGCGGCGGAGCGGGTGCCCTGGGGCAACATGTACGAGTTCTCGTCGATGATCTGTCTGATCGCGGTCACGACGTTTCTCGGCCTGATGATCCGGCAGCCGGTCCGGTGGCTGGGCGTCTTCGTCATGCTGCCGGTCGTGCTCTCGCTCGGTTTCGCCGGCACCGTGCTCTATGTCGCCGCGGGACCGCTGGTGCCCGCGCTCAACTCGTACTGGCTCAAGATCCATGTGGTCGGTGCGATCGTCGCCAGCGGGGTATTCCTGGTCTCCGCCGTGACCACGGTGTTGTTCCTCATCAAGGAGCGTTGGGAAAACCGGCTGGCCGAGGTCGCGGCCGGACAGGCTGACGCGAGCCGGGCCATGCAGCGCCGGGGCGGCATCGTCATGCGCCTGCCGTCGTCAACGGCGCTCGACACACTGTCCTACCGGGTCATCGCGTTCGCGTTCCCGATCTGGACCTTCGCGATCATTGCCGGGGCGATCTGGGCGGAGGCGGCATGGGGCCGCTACTGGGGGTGGGACCCCAAGGAGACGTGGTCGTTCATCACCTGGGTCTGCTACGCCGCCTACCTGCACGCCCGCGCGACGGCTGGATGGCGTGGGCGGCGGGCCGCGACGATCTCGTTGCTGGCCTTCAGCGCCCTGTTCGTGGACTACTATCTGGTGAATCTGATCATCTCGGGGCTGCACTCCTACGCCGGCATCTGACCCTCCCCGCGGCTGCTGGTCCCTGGTCCCGGTCTGGCCCCGTCGGGGAGAACGGGCGGGTTACCTGCAGCCTGCGGAGAACACCCCGCTCGGCCGCGTACCGGAACGACGGACCGCCGCTCGTCTCGGTGCGCGGAGCCGGTCAGCCGCGGGCTCGTGCCCCTGGATCCCCCGCGTCCAGGCGGCTCAGCCGTGGGACGACGACGGCGGCGGTCCGGCCTCGCCCTTGCGGATCCGGGCGGACAGTTCCCGCATGAAGTCCGGGTCGTCGTCGGGACCCTTCGGCCGGACGGCGGCCCGGCGGGTGCCCGTCCGTGCGCTGTACCGGTTGAAGCCGCCATCACGCCGGCTGTCGACGCCCCAGGACGATCGTTGCCCGAAGGCCGGGTGGTCGGAGACCGGCCGGCGCAGCGGTCGCTCGCCGGCGCTGTTCGCGCGAGGCCGACCGAAGAAGAACCATCCGGCGGTGCCGAAGATACCAAGGAAGATCACTGCTACGATCCACGCGAGTTTGGGCATGATCCGAACCTCCTC
>NZ_CDWRCM010000001.1:1618-3363 GCF_977927585.1 Frankia sp. CcWB2
GGGGTGTCCCGAAGACATCGATGATCGCGTAAGCCCAAACACCAATGATCACAAACGTCAGCGCGAGGCCCAGCACCGGCCGGTCGCTCCTTCCTGCTTTTCTTGATCGTTATGCTCGTCGTGACCTGTCAGGTATGGAACATCCGATCCGCGGGCATCTAATCCCGACCCGTGGCGAAATCCCCGACCCGTGGCGACGTCACGGATGGGTGGCGTCACGGACGGGCGACCCCACCAGATGGGTCAGGCGAGCACGTACCGTCCGCTATGGCCTGCGGCGGACGTACATGTCGTGGTGATGGCCGGCCCGTGTACCTCTAGTGTGCCTTCCGCGCCGACTCCTCGTCCCTCCGGTCCGTTATCCGACGCGGTCGTGCCCGTGGCGTGACGTGTTGAACTGGGATCGTGACCACTTGTGGGCGGTCGGGCATCCACCCGTGGCGACTGCGAGGATGGAGGTCATGGCCTGGGCGGATCTGCGTGCGTTCCTTGCTCATCTCGAAAGGCGGAAGGATCTGCGCCGCGTCACCGTACCCGTCGACCCGCGTCTCGAGGTCACCGAGATCGTGACCCGGGTGGTACGGGAGCGCGGGCCGGCTCTGCTGTTCGAGTCCCCGGCCGGCGCCGACATGCCGCTGGCGATCAACGTGTTCGGCACCGAGGAGCGGATGGCTGCCGCGCTCGGCGTCGAGGCGCTGGACGACATCGGTGAACGGCTCGGCGCGCTGCTGCGCCCGCAGCTGCCGATCGGCCTGTCCGGGTTGCGCGAGGCGTTCGGCAAGGCGGCGTCGCTCGCCTCGATCCCGCCCCGCCGGGTCCGGACCGCGCCCTGCCAGGACGTCATTCTCAAGGGTCCGGACGTCGACCTGTTCCGGCTGCCGGGGGTGCACGCCTGGCCGAACGACGGCGGGGCCTTCCTCAACCTCGGTCTGACGCACACGAAGCACCCCGAGACCGGGGCGCGCAACCTCGGGATGTACCGGTTGCAACGCCACGACGCACGCACCGTCGGCATGCACTGGCAGATCCACAAGGACTCCAACGCGCATCACGCGGTCGCCGAGCGGCGTGGGGAGCGGCTGCCGGTCGCGATCGCGTTCGGGTGCGACCCGGCGGTCACCTACGCCGCGTCCGCGCCACTGCCCACCGACCTCGACGAGTACCTGTTCGCCGGTTACCTGCGCGGCGAGCGGGTGGAGATGATCGACTGCCTCTCCGTCCCGCTGCGGGTGCCCGCGAACGCACAAGTGGTGCTCGAGGGCTGGCTCGAGCCGGGGGAGCGGCTGCCCGAGGGGCCGTTCGGCGACCACACCGGCTTCTACACCCCCGTCGAACCGTTCCCGGCGCTGCACGTCGACGTGATGACGACGCAGCGTGACCCGGTGTTCCAGACGATCGTGGTCGGTCGGCCGCCGCAGGAGGACGGTCCGATGGGCAAGGCCACCGAACGGATCTTCCTGCCGCTGGTCAGGATGATGATCCCCGAGATCGTCGATTATGACCTGCCTGAGGCGGGGGTGTTCCACAACTGCTGCATCGTCTCCATCGAGAAGCGTTATCCGAAGCACGCGCAGAAGGTGATGAACGCGGTCTGGGGGGCCGGGCTGCTGTCGTTGTCGAAGCTGATCGTGGTCGTCGACGCCGACTGCGACGTGCACGACTACCACGAGGTCGCCTGGCGCGCCTTCGGCAACGTCGACTATGCCCACGACCTGATCACGACCATCGGGCCGGTGGACCATCTC
>NZ_CDWRCM010000001.1:3927-10354 GCF_977927585.1 Frankia sp. CcWB2
GACCACGCCGCCTACGAGCAGTTCTGGGGCGGCAAGGTTGGTGTGGACGCGACCCGCAAGCTACCGAGCGAGGGTTACCGGCGCAACGGCGGCTGGCCGGAGGAGATCGTCATGGACGAGGCGGTCCGCGAACGGGTCACCCGCCGATGGAAGGAGTATGGACTGTGACCGTCCTCCGTTTTCCTTGCCTATCCAGAGGGACAAAAAGGACGCTAGGGCCTCTGGATAGGCAAGGAACAAGGAGTGGTGATTGCGGTGAGTGACGCCGCGTGGGTGCCGGGCGCGTCGGAGCCGGTCGGGCGAGGGTCGGGAGCCGGCCCGGGACACGCCGCCGGCCGGGTACGGGCGTTCCTGCGGCTCGTCGTCATCGAGCACTCGGTCTTCGCGCTGCCGTTCGCCTACATCGCGGCGCTCGCCGCCTCGTTCGCGGATTCCCGGTCGGTGCGCTGGTCGGACCTCGCCCTCGTCAGCGTGGCGATGGTCGCGGCCCGAACCTTCGCCATGGCCGCAAACCGGGTCATCGATCGCGCGATCGACGCCCGTAATCCGAGGACGGCGAACCGAGAGCTGGTCACCGGCGTGGTCTCGGTGCGCACGGCGGTCGTCGGCGCCGCGGTCGCGCTCGCCGTCTTCCTCACCGCCGCCGCGGCCCTGTCCTGGCTCTGCCTGCTGCTCGCGCCGGTCGCCGTCGCGCCGCTCGTCGTCTACCCCTACGCGAAACGGTTCACCGACTTCCCGCACGCCGTGCTCGGCATCGCCCAGGCGGTGGCCCCGGTCGGCGCGTGGATCGCGGTCACCGGCGAGTGGTCCTGGGCCGCACTGGTGCTCGGCCTCGCGGTCGGTAGCTGGATCGGCGGCTTCGACGTGATCTACGCCTGCCAGGATGCCGAGGTCGACCGGCGCATCGGCGTGCGTGCGGTGCCGGCCCGGTTCGGGGTGCGGGCCGCGCTCATTGGCTCCACGGTTACGCATATGATCACCTTTGCGTTGTTCATCGTCTACGGGCTGCTGGACAACGCTGGTGCGTGGTGGTGGGCCGGGCTCGTGCTGACGGCGGCGGCATTCTGCTATGAGCACGCCATTGTGTCCCCGAACGACCTGTCGCGGGTCAACCGGGCCTTCCTCACCGCGAACGGATTCGTCGGCATCGTCCTGTTCCTCTTCGCCGTCGTCGATCTCGCCAGCCGTGGCCTGGCCGTCTGAGCGTCGGATTCGTCATGGCCGATGTTTTCAGTGCCCCCGAGGAGGAGGCCGGACCGCGCCTGCCGTGGGTGGTCGGGGTGAGCGGCGCCAGTGGAACCCCCTACGCGGCCGCGGTGCTGCGTGGCCTGCTGGCCGCCCGGCTGCCAGTCGATCTGGTGCTGTCCCGCGCGGCCCGCCTGACCCTGCTCGATGAGACGGGCATCGCCTGGCGTGACTCCGCCTGGGCGAAAGCCCTGGTCACGTGGTTGTCCATGCCCCTGGGCGGGGTGTCATCTCCAGCGGGTGTGTCGGCGCGGCGGGCCGATCGTGACGCGCTGGCCGATACGGTGTCCACCCTCGTCGAGGTACATGCCCCGGGTGATCTGGGGGCGCCGACGAGCAGCGGTTCGTACCCGACCCGCGGGATGGTCGTCGTCCCGGCGAGCACGGCCTGCCTAGCCGGCATCACCCTGGGATTGTCCAAGGATCTGTTGCAGCGGTCGGCGGATGTCACGCTCAAGGAAGGCCGCCGTCTGATCGTCGTCCCGCGGGAGATGCCCTACACCCGCGCGACGCTGCGCCACATGTTGGACCTGCACGACGCCGGGGCGGTGGTGGCCGCGGCGAGCCCGGGATTTTACGCGGGCGTACGGACGGCCGGCGATCTCGTCGACTTCGTGGCCGGGCGGGTGCTCGACGCCGCCGACGTGCCGCACACGCTCTTCCGGCGTTGGACCGGCGAGCTCGGCGGCGCCCGCTGTGACCTGCCGGGCCGCCGTGACCTGGCGGACGTCGAGGCGGCGCCACCGGCCGGGTGACGCCTGTTCCCCCTGGCGCAGGCCCCGCCCGGACAGGCACAGTTGTCGGGAACGGGCCCCGACCGGGGCCGCGGTGCCGGCGGGATGAGGACGATATGGCCACGGGTGGGCGCGGACCGGCGAGGAACCGGGGCCGCGGAACCGGCGGGGTGGACGGGGCCACGGCACGCAGACCCGCCTCGGCGGGGGGGCCGCGGCGCCTCGGCGCGGCCGGGTCGTCCCACTCGCGCCGAGCGGCCCGCGCCGCAGGACGTGAACCTGCGTGCGCAACTGCCGTACTTCCTGACCCGCGTCGCCGCCCTCGCCGTGATCACCGTAATCCTGGTGACCGTGGGGCTGAACCTGCTGATGGCGCTGCTCATTGGGTTCGCCGTCGCCGGACTGCTGACCTGGCCGCTCGGGCGGATGCAGCGCAGGGCCGCACAGCGGGCCGCTCAGCGCCCGGATGCCGGGAACACCGGGAACGGCGGGAACACCGGGAACGGCGGGTAGCCGCGAGTAATCCGGATGCCCCGCCGGATCGCGGGGCGGCTGTGACCGGGTAGCTGTGCTCGCCTCCGAGGACGCCGAGAGCTGCGGGCTAGGCTAGAAGGCATGGATGCTGGGCTCAAGCGGGAGATCGAGGCCAAGGTTTCCGTCGGCGAGAGGCTGAGCCGTGCCGACGGGGAGGCGCTGTACGCCAGCGACGACCTCGTCTGGTTGGGCGGTCTCGCCCACGAGGTTCGTACCAGAAAGAACGGCGACAAGACCTTTTTCAACGTCAACCGGCATCTGAACCTGACGAACGTCTGCTCGGCGTCCTGCGCGTACTGCTCGTTCCAGCGCAAGCCCGGTGAGTCCGATGCTTACACCATGCGCATCGAGGAAGCTGTCCGGCTGGCGAAGGAGATGGAGCCGGCCGGGATCACCGAGCTGCACATCGTCAACGGTCTGCATCCGACGCTGCCCTGGCGCTACTATCCGCGCTCGCTGCGGGAGCTAGGCAAGGCGCTGCCCGGCGTCGCGTTGAAGGCGTTCACCGCTACCGAGATCCACTGGTTCGAGAAGATCAGCGGCCTGTCCGCCGACGAGATTCTCGACGAGCTCATCGATGCGGGACTCGAGTCGCTCACCGGCGGCGGTGCGGAGATCTTCGACTGGGAGGTCCGCCAGAAGATCGTCGGTCACGAGACGCACTGGGAGGATTGGTCGCGCATCCACCGGCTCGCCCACGCCAAGGGCCTGCGCACCCCGTGCACGATGCTGTACGGGCACATTGAGGAGCCCCGGCACCGGGTGGACCACGTGCTGCGGCTGCGTGAGCTGCAGGATTCCACGGGCGGGTTCACGGTCTTCATCCCGCTGCGCTTCCAGCACGACGCCGCCGGTGACCCGCGCAACCGGTTGATGAACCAGCCGATGGCGACGGGGGTCGAGGCGTTGAAGACGTTCGCCGTTTCCCGGCTGCTGTTCGACAACGTGGATCACATCAAGTGCTTCTGGGTGATGCACGGCCTCACCACGGCGCAGCTCGCGTTGAACTTCGGCGCTGACGACCTCGACGGTTCCGTTGTCGAGTACAAGATCACGCACGATGCGGACCGGTTCGGGACGCCGCACACCATGACCCGCGAGGATCTGCTCGCAATCATCCGCGACGCCGGCTTCCGCCCGGTCGAGCGGGACACCCGCTACCGGGAGATCCGTGTCTACGACGGTCCCGACCCGGCTCGGCGTGACGTCCCGACCTCGATCGACGCCTGACCGGTGGACCGGATGGGCACCGGGGACGGGCCGGGGCCGGCCCGCGGATCCGAGGAGTCGCCGGCGCCCGGGAGTCCCGGGCCTGTCCGGCCCCCCGGAGCGCCCGGCATCGGATCGATCTTTGTGCTTGCCTTCCTGGTGATCCTGTTTCCGGGGGTGGCCGGGTACGTGGTGCTCGACTGGATCGGTCTGCCGATCGGCGCCGCCGGCCTGCTGGGTCTGTTCGTCGTCTTCCTGGGGCTGGGCTTCTTCCCGACCGTGCTGCGCCGGCTTGGCTGGGTGCCGACGAAGAGACGGAGGACGTGATGGTGCAACCGCGTAGGCGGCTGGTTCCGTGGCTACAGCGGCTTCCGTGGCCACAGCGGGTTTCGTGGCCACAGGGGGCGATGCCTGACTCGCCGACCGGATCGGGCCAGGCGGGCGAGCGCGGCCTGCTTGGCATCAACCTGCGGTACTTCGCGGTACGCGTGCTGCTCTTCGGAGCGGTGCTGGCCGTGGTCCTGCTGCTGGGGGTGAGCGGGCTGCTGGCCTTCGCCCTGGCCGTGGTGTTCAGCGGGCTGCTCAGCTATCCCCTGGCGTTGCGCCAGCGCCGCGTGGTCATCGAGGTCATGGAGGAGCGCCGGGGCGGACGGCGTTGACCGGAGCCGGAGCGGACAACGATGGCGATACCCAGGCCCGTCCCCGGGTGGGGCACATCCAGTTTCTGAACTGCCTGCCGCTGTACTGGGGACTGGTCCACTCCGGTGCTCTGCTCGACATCGAGCTGACGAAGGACACCCCGGACCGGCTGAACGACGCGCTGGTCGCCGGCGATCTCGATATCGGTCCGATCAGCCTGGTGGAGTACCTCCGGCATGCCGACGAGCTCGTCGTGCTGTCCGACCTCGCGGTCGGCTCCGACGGTCCGGTCCTGTCCGTCGTGCTGGGCACGGCGGCGCCGCTCATGGAGATCCGGACCGTCGCGCTCGGCTCGACGTCCAGGACCAGCGTGCTGCTCGCCCGGATGTTGCTGGAGGATCGCTACGGCCTGCGACCGGAGTATGTGACGATGCCGCCGGACCTGCCGTCGATGTTGCGGGAGGCGGATGCCGCAGTGATCATCGGTGATGCCGCGCTACGGGCGACTTACGATGCCGAGCGGGGCGGTCCGGACCATCCTCTCCGGCTCGTCGATCTCGGTGCCGCCTGGCGGGAGTGGACCGGCCTGCCCATGGTGTTCGCCGTGTGGGCCGCCCGACGGTCCTTCGCCGAACGCCGTCCCGGGGTGGTCAAGGAGGTGCACGGCGCGTTCCGCTCCGGACTCGACCTGGCGCTGCGTGATGTGGACGAGGTCGCGGCGCGGGCGGCCCGTTTTGAGGTGTTCGACCCGGGCACGCTGGCCCGGTATTTCACCACTCTCGACTTTCGGCTCGGTGCGCGCCAGCAGGCGGGGATTATCGCCTTCGCCGGGCGTGCCGCGCGGCGAGGTGATGTTCCGGCGCTGCGCGCACTGCGTTTCGCGGACGTCTGACCGCCGCTCAGACCGGTGGTCGGAACGCGTGAGAGATACTGGTCGGCGGAATCGGAACCGCTCGGCGCGTACTCGCCGTGGCGAAGCGCGCGATACGTCCCTTTACCAGCGCGACCAACCGGGGCGGGGTGGCTCGCCCGCCCGGCGCGATCAGCATCTCGTCGAGCGTCTCGCCACCGGCGTCATCCCCGCCGGCCAGAGCATACCTTGGATCGCTGGGTTCGCCTGGCGGCCCGGACCGTGGGTCCGGTGGCACGGGGGCCCCGAGGCCGTCGCCGGACGCGATGCCGGGTTCGGTGCCGGGTTCGTTGCCCTCGCAGGCCTGCCGGGCGGCCGCGTCGATGAGGCTGTCGACCGCGAGGGTCCAGGCCCGTAGTCCTTCGTGACCGGTCAGCTCGGTGAACACCGCCGCCTCGAGGCAGCAGGTGCTGGCTCCCGCGAGCTCGTCCACGTCCAACAGGGAGATGGCGAGCAGCCCGGCCAGGTGACCCGCGAGCATGAACAGCCGGAACTGCTGGTGCGGCAGCATGGGCGTGTGCAGCAGGTTGTCGACGACGTTCTGCTGCTCCAGCACCTGGGCGGTGACGTCCTGTGGATCGAGCCGGTCGGCCTTGGCGATCAGATCGGCCACCAACCGATCGAGGTAGTCCAGTTCGGTGTCCGACCGGCGGTGGTCGAGCAGATCCGAAACCCGGCGGCGGGACTCCCGCTCCGGATCGGGCTGGCGACGCAGGCGTTCTGCCCGGGCGGCGACGGCTGCCTCACGCAGGTCGATGAGGGCGTCCCCGGCCTCCAGCGCCGCGTCGACTGCGGCGATCACCGGTCGGGAGGGGATGCCTCGGCTGGGCTGTTCGAGCTGACCGATGTACTGGCGGCTGTAGCCGGTGCGTCGGGCGAGCTCCTCCCGAGAGAGGACACGTTCACAGCGCCGCCGTCGGACCTCAGCGGGTAGCAGGTCTTCGGCGGTCGCTGCATCGTGCCGGCCTCGGCTCCGTTGCCGCATCTGTGACGTCCTTCCGCGTGGCAAGGTCCCGCCTCCCGAGGAGGGAAGCTCAGCAGCCGTGTGCTGTCTCTGCTCGCCCGCCTGACGGTCGCCCGCCCGATGGCCAGTAGAGAGTCACCGATAGTGATCAGATTACTCCAGGCCGCACCCTAGTAAACTAGAGGTCAAAAG
>NZ_CDWRCM010000001.1:10712-14143 GCF_977927585.1 Frankia sp. CcWB2
TCCCATACACATCCAGTTTCACTGATTACTCTCAGTTGTCAAACGGCAGGCGAAGTCGATCGGCATCGCGCTTCGTGGTCGGCCGATCGATCGCCGTGTGGAAGTCGCCCGTCATACCGCACCTCCGTCGAGACATTATGCCGACCTTCTTGGGTTATTGTTGGGAAACGCGAGTGTTGCCACGGAAGTGTTGGCGGAAAGCGGCGGAATCGCCGAGGGCTCGTCCGGACGGGCTATTCCCGCATGGTGTGCTATCGCGGCCGCGTCCAGGCTGCGGTGCTTCGCGACGGTCTGCGGGTATCGGCCTGATGGCCAACGTGGGTCATCCTCGGAAACCATCCTGAATGACGATGCGCGGGGTCGGGCGGGGCGCGTACAAAAGAATGGTGGATACCGGCCGTTCGGTGGATGCCGACACCGTCGGGCTCGTCGGGGAGAAGGCCGTCGGCCTGGTCGGCGGTTCCGCTGTGGGCCGTGGTTCCGCTCCGGCGGAGCAGGTGCCTCCGCCTGGTCCACGGCGCGTAGTCGTCGTCGACGACGCGGACGGGGTGCGCGACCTATTGTGCCTGTTGCTGGAGACCGAACCCGACTTCGTGATCGTCGGCGCCGCGTCCAACGGCGCGGAGGCGATCGACGAGGTCGTCCGCACCGAGCCGGACCTCGTGCTGCTCGACCTGGCCATGCCGGTCCTCGACGGCATCGCCGCCCTGCCGCGGATCCGGCGGGTCGTGCCGCGGGCCACGGTGGTGATCTTCACGGGATTCTCCGAGGATGCGTTGCTCGACCAGGTGCTGGAACTCGGCGCGGACGGCCTGCTGGAGAAGGGGCTGGCCACCGGTCCGCTGGTGGAGCAGCTCCGGCGGCTGTGCGCCGCCCACCGGACGATCTGAGCGATCTCGTGACCGGCGGGATTGTTCATTTTCTCCGCTGCCATGACGGCCATGGCGGACGGTCTCGGGGCTGGTCGTCCGGTTTGTTGCAGTTTGGAGCAGGGCGGCGGGTCGAAGTAGGCCGGACAGTGCCCCGACTTGCCCATCAGCCGTACTTCTGTGGAAACATGGGCTCGTGACTACGTGCGCCCTCGCTGGTGGGGTGCCGGTTGGGCAGGCGTCAGGCCTTCCGCTTGACGTCTCCCGTCGGCGCCGGGCTGCGTCGTCCCCCGCGGTGCCGTGCCTGGTGATTGAGCCGATGCTCGTCGCCCGTCTGCACGTCGACCTGCTGCGGGTCTCCAGCGCCGGCTGTCGCCGCTCCCGCTGACGTCTCCGTTCGTGGCGCCCGCTGCCGGCGCCGCGACTTCCTTGCGCACCGAGAGATCTCATGACTTCTCCTGCTCGTCCTGCCCGGTCCGCGCGCCCGTCCCGACCCAAGGGAACGGGCCAGTGGGCGTTGGGATATTCCGAGCCGCTCAACGCGAACGAGCGGATGAAGAAGGACCAAGGCGGCCTGGAGGTGCGGGACCGCATCCTCAACCTCTACCCGCGTACCGGTTTCGACGGGATCGATCCCCAGGACCTGCGGGGCCGGTTCCGGTGGTGGGGTCTGTACACCCAGCGCCGGCAGGGGATCAGCGGCGGGCGGACGGCGATCCTCGAACCCGAGGAACTGGACGACTCCTACTTCATGCAGCGCATCCGACTCGACGGCGGCCGGATGACTTCGGATCAGCTCCGGGTGATCGCCGACGTCTCCACCCGCTACGGCCGGGACGTCGCCGATGTCACCGACCGGCAGAACATCCAACTCCACTGGATCCGGATCGAGGATGTGCCGGCGATCTGGGCGGCACTGGAGAACGCCGGCATGACCACCGCCGAGGCCTGTGGCGACACCCCCCGGGTGATCCTCGGTTGCCCGCTCGCCGGGGTCGACGGTGACGAGATCATCGATGGGAGCGAGGCGATCGACGAGGTCGTCCGCCGGTTCATCGGCGACCCTACGCTGGCCAACCTGCCCCGTAAGTTCAAAAGCGCCATCTCCGGCTGCGCCGACCACTGCACGTTGCACGAGATCAACGACATCGCGTTCGTCGGGGTCATCCATCCGGAACTGGGAGCCGGCTATGATCTGTGGGTCGGTGGCGGTCTGTCGACGAACCCGCGGCTCGGCGTGCGGCTGGGCGCGTTCGTGCCGCCGGCGCGGGTTGCCGAGGTCTGGCACGGCGTCGTGTCGCTGTTCCGAGACTACGGTTACCGCCGGCTGCGCACCCGCGCCCGGTTGAAGTTCCTGGTCGCGGACATGGGCGCCGAATGGGTGCGCGCGACCCTGGAGAAGGAGTACCTGGCTTCGGCGCTGCCTGACGGCCCGGCGCCGGCCCCGCCGCGCAGCGAGGGGCGCGACCACATCGGGGTGCACCGCCAGCGCGACGGCCGCAACGCCGTGGGGTTCGCACCGCGGGCGGGTCGGCTCAGCGGGACCACGCTGACCGCGGTGGCGGACCTCGCCGATCGGTTCGGGCAGGGCCGCATCCGCGCCACGACGACGCAGAAGCTCGTCATCCTCGATGTCGCCGACGCGGGCGTCGACGCGCTGGAGGCCGAACTCGGTGCGCTCGACCTGGTGGTCCGCCCAAGCGTGTTCCGGCGCGGCACGATGGCCTGCACCGGTATCGAGTTCTGCAAGCTGGCGATCGTCGAGACCAAGGGCCGGGCCCGCGACCTCATCGACGAGCTCGAACGCCGGCTGCCCGACTTCGACGAGCCGATCGGGATCAACGTCAACGGCTGCCCCAACGCCTGCGCCCGCTTCCAGGTCGCAGACATCGGGCTCAAGGGTTCCCTGGTACCGGACGACGCCACCGGTGAGATGGTCGAGGGCTTCCAGGTCCACCTCGGCGGGCACCTGGGTACCAGGTCGCGGCTGGGCCGCAAGTCGCGTGGTCTGAAGGTGACCGCCGACGGCCTCGTCGACTACGTCGTCGCGGTGCTGGAGACCTACCGGGCGGGCCGGACCGCGGGGGAGAGCTTCGCGGACTGGGCGGAGCGGGCCGACGAGGCCCAGCTGACGGCGCTCGGTGCCGCTGATGGCTAGCGGTGAGCGGGTGGTGCCCTTCTACTGCCCGTACTGCGGCGAGGAGGACATCGTCCCGGACACGCCGCCGGAGGGCTCCGGCGCGGGACCTGGCCACGGGTACTGGGCGTGCCGATCCTGCCTGCGGGGCTTCCGGCTGAGTCTGACGGCCCTCGCGGCCGCCGGAGCCGGGTTGCGTGACGACGAGGAGACGAGCTGATGGATGCCGCGTTGCAGGCCCGGGCGCTGCGGGCCGGGGACGATCTCGAGGGTGCGCCGGCGGAGGAGATCCTGCGCTGGGCGGTCGAGGAATTCGGGACGAAGCTGGCGATCGCCGCCTCAATGGCTGAGACGATCCTCGTGGACATGCTCGCCCGGATCCGGTCCGACGTCCCCGTGGTTTTCATCGACACTGGTTATCACTT
>NZ_CDWRCM010000001.1:14249-25755 GCF_977927585.1 Frankia sp. CcWB2
CCCGAGACCGTCGGTACCCGGGACGCGGTGGCCGGAATCTACGACCTGCCGATCATCAGCGCCCGTCCGCAGCTCACCGTCGTCGGCCAGGACGCCGTCTACGGTCAGGACCTCTACCGGACCGACCCGGACCTGTGCTGCCGGATGCGCAAGGTCGTTCCGCTGGATCGGGCCCTGGCTCCCTACCGTGCCTGGGCCGCGGGGTCGCGGCGGGCGGAGTCGCCCAGCCGGGCGAAGCTCCGGGTCGTCGACTGGGACGCCAGACGGGGCAAGGTGAAGATCCACCCGCTCGCGGCCTGGACCGACGAGGACGTCGAACGCTACATGGCCGAGCACGGCGTCATCGTCAACCCGCTCCTCTCCGACGGTTACGACTCGGTTGGCTGCTGGCCGTGCACCCGGCGGGGCGCCGGCCGGGAGGGCCGGTGGGCCGATTCGATCAAGACGGAGTGTGGTATCCACTGACCTCCTCGGGCCTGCCGGCTGCCAGTGTTCGAAGGCAACCGAGCAGGTACGGTGCACGCCGTGACGGACGGGCGAAGTGTGGGTGAGGTCTGGCTGGTCGGCGCGGGCCCGGGCGATCCCGGTCTGCTCACCGTTCGCGGCCGTGAGGTGCTGGCGAACGCGGACGTCGTGGTCACCGACCGGCTCGCCGCGGCCGTCCTCCTCGGCGCCGCCCCGGCCGGCGCCGAGATCATCCACGTGGGCAAGAGCCCGACCGCGCCGTCGTGGACCCAGGAGGAGATCAACGCGGTCCTCGTCGACCGGGCGCGCGCCGGTGCGCGCGTCGTCCGCCTCAAGGGCGGCGATCCCTACCTGCTCGGGCGAGGCAGCGAGGAGGCGCAGGCCTGCGCCGTGGCGGGGGTCGCGTGCACCGTCGTGCCCGGCGTTACCTCGGCGCTGGCCGTACCCGCCTGTGCCGGCATCCCGGTCACTCATCGTGGTCTCGCGCAGGAGGTTGCCATCGTCTCGGGGCACCTGCCACCCGGCCATCCGGAGTCGACGGTGGACTGGGCCGGTCTCGCGGCCTCCCGGGCGACCATCGTTATCCTGATGGGGGTGGCGCGTCTCATGGACATCACCGACGCGCTGCTCACCGGCGGTCGCCCCGGGGCGACGCCGGTCGCGGTCATCGAGCGCGGGGCGACCCCGGCGCAGCGGGTCCTGCGGACCACCCTGGACGCGCTGGCGATCGACGCGATCGCGGCCGGTGTGCGGTCTCCCGCGGTGATCGTGGTCGGAGAGGTCGCGGCGCGCCGGGACGCGCCGGTCTCGGAGGCGGGGCCGCTCGCCGGGATCCGGGTACTCGTGGCTCGTACCCGGCCGCGGCCGGGTCTGCTGGCTCGCCGGCTGCGGCAGCTGGGCGCGGATGCGGTCGAGACCGTTGTCGCCCGGCCCGCGCCGGTCGAGGACGCCGGTGCCGTGCTGGTGGCGGCGTTGCCGGGAGCGGATGGTCTGCTGCTGGCCGATGCGGACGAGGTCGCCGCCGTGGTGGCCCTGCTGCGTCGAGCCGGCACCGACGTGCGGGCGTTGGCCGGCCTGACTCTCGTCGCGGCCCGCGGGGACGCCGCGGAATCGCTTGACGGGCTGGGCCTCGCCTCGGTGCCCGTCGCCGAGCTGTCCATGGATCCGTCGTCGACCGGTCTCGCCGGTCCGACCGGCTCGTCGTGGGTGCTGATCGTCGGCGCGGCGGACCCGCCGGACGGGGTGTGTTCCCTGCGCCGGGTGCCGCTGCTTACCGACGTGACCGCCGAGCCGGATCCCCGGATCGCCGAGGAGCTCCGGCACGGCGACTTCGACGTCGCGGCCTTCGCGTCGTCCACCGCCGCCCGCAGCACCGCCGAGATCTACGGACCTCTCCCGCCCGATCTGCTCATCGCGGCGATGGGTCGACGCAGCGCGCTGGCCTGTGCGGTGGCGGGCATGCGGGTGGACATCGTGCCCACCGAACCCGGGGTCCATCCGCTCGCGGCCGCCGTCGCGGACTTCGTCGTCACCAGCCGGTCCACCGGCTCGCCGGATGGTTGATCTTCGGAGCGGCGGCCTCGGCTTCGCGGACCAGGAGACGCAGGGTGTCGTCGAGCCGCGCGCGGACCGCGTCGACGACGCTCGCGTGCAGCCCGAGCGGCTCCGACAGCACCCATCGGGTCGTCGGGTGCCGGCACCGGGCGTCGTCGAGTGCCGCCGGGATGTCTCGGCGGGTGTGATTGCCGTCGAACAGGAAGAACGGGTAGACGACGATCTCGGTGCATCCCGCGTCGGCCAGCGTGGCGTACCCGGTGGCGATGTCGGGCCGGGCGATTTCGAGGAAGGCGGCTTCGGCCGCCCCCCACGTCCATGGCGCGGCGGCATGGCCGGGATCGACCACATGGCCGGGATCGACCAGGAGCCGGTGGGCGAGCTCCCGAACCGTCGCGTTCGCCTCATCCCGCCGGGATCCGTGACCGATCACCAGTAGACCGCGCATGTTCCCAGTGTGCGCCGCGGGTCCGTCGGCGCCCGGTCGGGCGCCGACGGACAACGGCCACGCCTGTCGGTCACGCCCGCCGGGCGCTCAGCCGCCGGTGCCGTCGTCGGAGCTGTGCCCCGGGAAGATCTTTGCCGACGGGTCCACCACCGGCGCCGCGTTGTTGACCGCCGTCGCGGCCTCCCCGAAACCCGTCGCGATCAGGCGGACCTTCCCTGGGTACTCAGTGATGTCGCCGGCCGCGAAGATCCGTTCGACTCCGGTCGCCATCGTCGGGTCGACGACGATGTGCCGCTTGTCAATGGTCAGATTCCAGCGGGTCAGCGGTCCGAGGTCGGCGGTGAATCCGAGCGCGGCGACGACCGCCTGCGCGGGTCGGACATGTCGGTCGCCGGTGCGGGTCTGCACCAGTTCGACCTTCTCGATCCACTCCTCACCGTGGACCGTGGCGACCTCGGTGAAGGTCAGGATCTCGACGGAGGACGCCTCGACCCGCTCGGCTGTGGACATATGCGCCCGGAACCGGTCCCGACGGTGCACGAGGGTGACCGAGCGGGCGATCGGCTCCAGGGACAGCGCCCAGTCGAAGGCGCTGTCCCCGCCGCCGACCACGATGACGTCCTGGCCGGTGTGGACGTCGAGCTTGGGCACGAAGTAGACTAGGCCGCGGCCCAGATGCCCGGTGCCGGTGGGCAGCGGGCGGGGGGTGAAGGTGCCGAGACCGCCGGTGATGACGACGACCTTGGCGCGTACCCGAAGACCCTGGCTGCTGGTCACCACCACGGCGCCCGGCTCGTGGGTCAGCTCGGCGGCCTGCTGGCCCAGCAGGTAGGTGGGGGAGAACTGGTTCGCCTGGATCAACAGGGCGTCGATCAGTTCACGGCCCCGGACGGCCGGCAGGCCCGCGATATCGTAGATCATCTTCTCCGGGTACATCGCGGTGACCTGACCGCCGGCCTCGGGCAACGAGTCCATGAGCGCGACTGACAGGCCGCGGAATCCGGCGTAGTAGGCGCCGTAGAGGCCGGCCGGCCCGGCGCCGACGATCAGCATGTCGACGTCGGTGTCGACCGGGGACGTCCCCGACCGCACGGCGCCGGTGACGCTCGCCCTGGCCGCGGGGTCGGTCTCCGTGACCGCGTTCGCGGGCTGGTGCGCATCGGCGGACTGCGTGACCACGGGTGACTCCCTAAGCTTGGCGGCCGACCGGCGCTGTCGGGGCAGCCGGTCGGTAGCAGCGGATGTTCCCTCCCTCATCCTGCCGGAGACACGCCGCACCCGCCTTCATCCGCGGAATGGTGAGTCGTCGACCACCTGTGGTTGTCGTCGACTACCTGCGGTCCCCTCGGATACGGCTGGCGGGAACGACCGGATCCGCCGCGTCGGCTGGCGGACAACGCTCGACATCGATTTACTCGCGAAGGTTAGCGTTAGCGTGACTTCCGCGCCGTTGCGGATGCCCGTAGGGACTGGGCGACGACGGACTGTGGCGTGATGATGGGTTCGTCTCCCTGCACGGGGAGACAATTGCGGCACCGGTGACGGCTCCCAGGCCGGAACGGTACCTGGGCCGCGGCCGGAGGTATAACACGGGCGGGAGAACAGTGACGGAACGATCGGCGCGTCGGGTTTCGCCTAGTGGCGGATATCCGGCCGAGGCGCCGCATCCCGATGATCCGACCACGATCGGTGTTTACCAGGTCGTCGGTCGGCTGGGCGCGGGTGGGATGGGAACGGTGTTCCTCGCCCAGGACGCAGCCGAGAAGTTCGTTGCGATCAAGGTGATCAGGTCGGACCTCGCCGCCGACCCGGAGTTCCGGGCACGTTTCCGGGACGAGGTGGCGGCCGCTCGGCGGGTCGCGCCCTTCTGCACCGCCCAGGTCCTCGATGCCGATCCCGACGCGCGTCGTCCTTATCTGGTCACGGAGTACATCGACGGCGTCCGGCTTGATCAGGCCGTCACCGAGTCCGGTCCGCTGCCGCTGTCGACACTGCAGGGCGTGGCGGTCGGCGTGGCGTCCGCGCTCACCGCCATCCACCGGGCCGGCATCGTCCACCGGGATCTCAAACCGAGCAACGTCATGCTGTCGTACTCCGGCCCCCGGGTCATCGATTTCGGGATCGCCCGCGCGCTCGACATGACAAAGGGCCGCACCCAGACGGGTCTGGTCCTCGGCTCGGTCGGCTGGATGGCGCCCGAGCAGATGGAGGGCGCCGCGCTCGGCCCGGCGGTCGACGTCTTCGCCTGGGGACTGCTGATCGGTTACGCGGCCACCGGCGGTCACCCCTACGGCCACGGCACCTACCTGGAGATGTCGGAGAAGATCCTGACGGGTCAGCCGGACCTGCGGGCCATGCCGCCTGATCTCACGCCGATCGTCCGGTCCGCGCTCGCCCGCGACCCCCGGGACCGGCCCTCCACCGAGAACCTGCTGCTCACCCTGCTCGGCGAGCGCGGCCGGGCCGGTGACGCGCGAGACGCCGCGACCGCCCTGCTCGACGGGACCTGGCCACGGGGACGCAGTGCCGCCGCGGCTGGGGCGGTTGCGGCCGACGGGGCCGACGGGGCCGGTCGACCGGATCCGACCCACGTTGCGACCCCGTATGAACAGCGGCGCTGGTGGGAGAATGAGTCCCGGCCCCTCGGCGGCGATCGTTGGTGGAACGACTCAGCCCGCGACATGCCCCCGCCGGCCGGTCCGCCCATGCCGCCACCCGCGCTGGCACCGCCACCGGCCGCCGACCGCGCCGCGGCGGATTCGTCCAGTACGACGATGAGGCCGACGGGAACGGCCACCGATCGGGTTTCGACGATTCCGGCGAGAGGGGCCATCCGCCGCCGGCACCGGACGCCCGCCCGATGCACGGCGGCCAGCCCCGGGCGGATTCTCCGCCGGCCGGTCAGTCCTACCCGGACCAGTCCTACCCGGACCAGTCCTACCCGGGTCGGCCCTACGCCGGCCGTGCCGCGGAGGCGGCACCGTCCCCCAGGCGCCGGCACGGCCCCGCCCCGTGGCCCAGCAGTGGCCCCCGTCGGTGCCCGCGGGTCCCGAGCCTGTCAGGGGGCGCGGTGCGCTCTCGCCGGAGCCACGGCCGGCCTCGGCCCCGTGGGTGGCCGAGGCACGCCCGGACCGGCGCGGACGCGCGCCGGCTCCCTACGCTGAACCGGCGCCGCGACCGCGTCCCTGGCGTCGGTTCCGGCTGTGGATCCCTTTCAAGCGCACGATTCCGTTCGTCCTTGTCGTCCTGCTGCTGCTCTATGCGGCGGACCAGATCGCCTTGATGGTCGACGAACAGCGCCAGCGGTTGTGGGACAAGGTCGTCACGTCGGTCAAGGACGACACCCGTGACCAGCTCGACAGTCTGTGGAACCGGGTGAGGGACACGTTCGGCGGCTCCTCGGGCGGGTCGTCGAACGGATGACCGGTAGGCGTAAACCCCTGCCCGGATAGGTACACCGTTATTATGGCCAGTTTCTCGAACAAGATCACGGATTTCCTGCACAGCCCGAAGACCAAGGAGATGGTCAACAAGGCCAAGGCCGCGGCCAACCGGCCGGAGAACCGGGCCAAGATCAAGCAGCTCCAGGCGAAGCTCACCAGCCGCGGCCACGGTCACCACGACGCCGGTCCCGCCAGCCCGGCCGGCTCCTCGACCGCCGGTTCCTCGACCGGTGGCTACACTGACGCCACCCACGGTGGCTCCAGCCCGGCGGACCCGGGGACGCGATCCGGACACTGACCGTTCATCCCCCGCGTCGCGCCGATGGCCCCGATGGCTACCCTGGGAGGATCGCCGAAGGTGATTCGACGGAGACCCCGTACGGTGCCCGATGCCAGGGGTCCCCGCGTCGCGCCGAAGGCGCTACGCGGGGAGGGCCGTATGGATGTCGATGGCGAGATTCCGGTGGGTCAGGGCGATGGTGAGATCCGGTCCGTGCTGGACCGGGCCGCAGCCGGCGGGCGTATCTCGGCGGAGGAGGCGCTGCTCCTCTACACAAGGGCGCCGCTGCACGCGCTCGGCGGTGCGGCGGACACGGTCCGTCGGCGCCGTTTCCCCGATGGCATCGCGACGTACATCATCGACCGGAACATCAACTACACGAATGTCTGCGTGACCGCCTGCCGGTTTTGCGCCTTCTACCGCGCTCCGAAGCATGCCGAGGGCTGGGTCCGCGACGTCGAGGATATCGTCGCCAAGTGCGGGGAGGCGGTCGAGCTCGGCGCCACGCAGATCATGCTGCAGGGCGGGCACCATCCCGACTTCGGCATCGAGTGGTATGAGCGCACCTTTGCCGCCATCAAGAAGGCATATCCCCAGTTGGCATTGCACTCGCTGGGCGCCAGCGAGGTTGTGCACATCGCCCGGACGTCCGAGCTGACCTTTCCCGAGGTCATTACCCGGCTGCGGGACGCGGGCCTGGACAGCTTCGCGGGCGCGGGAGCGGAGATCCTCACCGAACGGCCCCGGCAGGCGATCGCTCCGCTGAAGGAGTCCGGTCACGCCTGGCTGTCCGTGATGGAGACCGCTCACAACCTCGGCCTGGAATCCACCGCCACCTTCATGATGGGCACGGGGGAGACGAACGCCGAGCGCATCGAACACCTGACGATGATCCGGGACGTCCAGGACCGGACCGGCGGGTTCCGTTCGTTCATCCCCTGGACCTACCAGCCGGAGAACAACCATCTCGGCGGGCGCACCCAGGCGACGACCCTGGAGTACCTCCGCCTCGTCGCGGTCGCGCGGCTGTTCTTCGACAACATCACACATCTGCAGGGCTCCTGGCTGACCACCGGCAAGGAGGTCGGCCAGCTTACCCTGCACATGGGCGCCGACGACCTCGGCTCGGTGATGCTGGAGGAGAACGTCGTCTCCTCCGCCGGGGCGCGCCATCGCACCAACCGGGCGGAGCTGATCTCCCTGATCCGCGCGGCCGACCGCATTCCCGCGCAGCGCGACACCCGCTACCGGCACCTCGTCGTGCACCGCGACCCGGCGCAGGACCCGGTCGACGACCGGGTGGCCTCGCACTTCTCCTCCACCGCGCTGCCGCTCATCTCCGCGTAGCCGGGAGCACCATACAGTGACCGGGTGAGTGACCCCTCCGGATTCGCGGTTCCGTCCCCGACCGGGCCGAAGATCGAACTCCACGTCCATCTGGAGGGCACGGTCCGTCCCGCCACCCTGCTGGAGATGGCGCGCCGCAACTCCGAGGCGCTGCCCGCCCGCACGGTCGATGGCCTCGCGGACCTTTACCGCTTCCGCGACTTCGACCACTTCCTGAAGGCCTGGATCCTCACCACCCACGTGATGCGGACGGAGGCCGACTTCCGCCAGGTGGTCGTCGACTACGCCGCCGAGGCGGCCCGGGCGGGCGCTGTCTACCTGGAGGGCATCTTCTCGCCCTGGTTCCGGGTCCATCGGGGGGTCCGCGTCGAGGAGATCTTCCACGGTTACGCCGACGGGGCGATCGAGGCCAGGGAGCGCTACGGCGTCGAGGTGCGCCTCACCCCGGACATCGAGCGGGTGCTGCCAGTCGAGGCCGCGATGGAGGTGGCGCGGTGGGCGGTGCGGTTCGCCGATCGCGGTGTCGTCGGCATCGGGCTCGGCGGACCGGAGGTCGGTCATCCCCCCGAGCCGTTCGCGCCGGCGTTCGCCCTGGCCGCCGACGGCGGGCTCGCCGCGGTCCCGCACGCGGGGGAGACAGCGGGCCCGGTGTCCGTGCGGAGCGTGCTCGACGCGCTGGGAGCTAGGCGGATCCGGCATGGGATCCGGGCCGCCGAGGACCCCGCGCTGATGCGACGGCTGGTCGATCAGGGGATCGTGCTGGACGTCTGCCCGGTGTCCAACCTGCGGACCCGGTCGGTGGCGTCCCTCGACGATCATCCTCTGGCGGCGCTGCTGCGGGCCGGGGTCGCGTGCTCGCTCGCCACCGACGATCCCGCTATGTTCGGCACCGATCTGGAGACGGAGCACGCGGTCGCGGCGGGGCTCGGTGCCCGGGCCCGCGACCTGTACACCGCCGGGGTCGCGGGCGCGCTGTGCGACGAGCCGACCCGCGCGCGGCTGCGGCGGATCGGCGAGAGCACCGACTGGGACACCGTCGAGAGGGCCGCCCGCGACGCCTCGGCGGCGGCCTCGGCGCGGTTCGGCGGCGGGGAAGGGGCATGGTGAGTGAGGAAGGGGCATGGTGAGCAGAGCGGGACTCGACAAACGTCCGCGGGACGTCGCGTCGATGTTCGACGGGGTGGCCAACCGGTACGACCTGACCAACACCGTGCTCACCGGCGGGCTCGACCGGACCTGGCGGCGCGCCGCGGCGGACGCGCTGGACCTGCGGCCGGGCCTTCGGGTCCTCGACCTCGCCGCCGGGACGGCGACCTCGTCACGAGCCTTCGCGCTCGCCGGGACCGACGTGGTGGCCTGCGACTTCTCCCTGGGGATGCTGCGGGCCGGGCAGCGTCGGCTGGCGTCGCGGCCGTTGCCGGGGGAGGCCGGGCGGATCCTGCTGACCGCCGGGGACGGGCTGCGGCTGCCGTTCCGGGACGAGACCTTCGACCGGACGACGATCTCGTTCGGTCTGCGCAACGTCGCCGACACGCTCGGCTGCCTCACCGAGCTGCGCCGGGTGACCCGTCCGGGCGGGATGCTCGTGGTGTGCGAGTTCAGCCGCCCGGTCTGGGCGCCTTGGCGGACGGTCTACGTCGAGTACCTGATGCGGGCCCTGCCAGCCGTGGCCCGCGCGGTGAGCAACAGCCCGGGCTCGTACGTCTATCTCGCCGAGTCGATCCGGGCCTGGCCCGCCCAGGCGGAGCTGGCCGGCCTGCTGCGGGAAGCAGGCTGGTTCCGGGTCGGCTGGCGCAACCTCACCGGCGGCGTGGTGGCGCTGCACCGGGGTCGCGCCCCGGACTGACGGTGCTGGACCGGCCATGGTGCTGGACCGGCCGGCGCCACGGTCGGCGGGGTGGGCTCAGCCGGGAACATGCGAGTCGAACCAGGTCAGCATGCGTGACCAGGCGTCCTTCGCCGACGGGCCGTGGTAGGCGGCGGCGCGGGCGTCGTTGTGGAAGCCGTGTCCAGCCTGTGGGTAACGGACGATCTCGGTGGGCACAGACGCCTTCTGTGTCGCCGCCCGCAGGTCCTCCACCTCCGAAGTGGGGATGCTCGGATCCTGGTCGCCGTACAGACCGAGCCACGGTGCCTGCAGGCGGCCGGCGAGATCCAGCTGGGCGGGTTCCCCGAAGCGGCGCATGGTGATCCCGCCACCGTAGAAGGTGGTCGCGGCGCCGAACGGCCGGGCCACCGCCGCCTGGAAGGCGATGCTCCCGCCGAGGCAGAAGCCCACGACGGCGCAGCGGTCGATGGCGGTTCCCTCCTCGGCGAGGACGACCAGCGCGGCGTCGATGTCGGCGAGGAGGTCGGTGCCGTTGAGCTTATGGATGATCTTCACTGCGGAGGCGAGATCGTCGTAGTCGAAGACGGGCGAGCCCGCGCGGTGGAACAGGCCGGGGGCGATTGCCCGCCACCCCCCGCGCGCGAACCTCGAGCAGACATCGGTGATGTGCTCGGTGAGGCCGAACGCCTCGTGGAGGACGACGACGCCGCCGCGTGCGGGACCATCGGGTTCGGCGAGCGTGGCCGGGGCGGGCCCGTCGGGGGCGGGGATGACGACGGTCTCTGCGATGGTCATCGCGTTCTCTCGTTCCCAGTCCGTGCTGCTTCGGGTGACGGTGTTCGGGTGATGGTGTTCGGGTGATGGTGCATCCGCGCCGTCGGGACACCGGCGGCGACCGCGGACGAGCCACCGCGTTTCGGGTGACCTGTGGAGGGACTACCCCGCACGGGCGCTGAATCCCACCCCGGGGGGCGAATATGGGCCACCGGCGGGCGGTGGAGGCCGGCTTCGTGGTTTCTCCGTTGCGCTTCGCGCTGCGGGCGAGTGCTCCGGACCGACACCAGGCGGGTGAGCTGGCCTGATCCAGGCCGATCGGGCGGGAATTGTACCTGCCGCTCATGGTGGCGATCGACCGCCGAGCTCCGGCGGCGGGCGTCCGATGCCGCGAACTATCGCTCACAGTAGCGATAGGGTGCACGAAGTCAACTCGTCCGTTCTTCGCCGCATCCTGGTTGGTGCGGTTGGCCTGCGCAAGGCCTACACTCGCCGAGAACGCTCGTGAAGAATTTCACGAGCACACAGGTGGAGGGCTCCCGGTGGGGTGCCCCCGGGACGAGTGGTCTAGCAGATCCGGAGCAATTCGTGACCATGGCGAGGACAAGGGATGACGGTGCGGCCGGCCGGTCGAAGGCCGACGCCGACGTCATCGTGGTCGGCGCGGGTCCCGGTGGCTCCTCGGCCGCCTACCATCTCGCCAGCGCCGGGCTCGACGTGCTCCTGTTGGAGAAGACGACCTTCCCCCGCGAGAAGGTCTGTGGCGACGGGCTGACCCCGCGGGCCGTTCGCAGCCTCGTGGACATGGGTCTCGACACCTCGCCCGTGGCCGGATGGGCCCGTAACCGGGGGCTTCGCATCATCGGCGGCGGCGTCCGCCTGGAGCTGCCCTGGCCGGAGCTGGCGAGCTGGCCCGACTACGGCCTGGTCCGTCCGCGGCTTGACTTCGACGACCTGCTGGCCTGCCACGCGGTGAAGGTCGGTGCCCGGCTGCACGAGGGGACCGCCGTGACCGGTCCGCTGCTCGACGAGCGCACCGGACGGGTCGTCGGCGTGCACGCCAGGACCGGCACCGACCGAACATCTGTGACGTTCCGGGCGCCATTGGTCGTCGCGGCGGACGGTAACAGCGCCCGCATCGCGCTCGCCCTCGGTATCCGCCGCCGGGAGGACCGGCCGCTCGGGGTCGCGGTCCGCCGCTACTACCGCAGCCCCCGCACGCACGACGACTTCCTCGAGTCCCATCTGGAACTGTGGGAGGGCAGGCCGCGCGAGAGCCGGCTGCTGCCCGGCTACGGCTGGATCTTCGGGGTTGGCAACGGCACGAGCAACGTGGGCCTCGGCCTGCTGAACACCACGGACGCCTT
>NZ_CDWRCM010000001.1:26303-30452 GCF_977927585.1 Frankia sp. CcWB2
CACCGACTACCGGGACCTGCTGCGCCGCTGGCTCGCCGCATTGCCGCCGGAGTGGGGATACACCGAGGACAACGCCACCGGCCCGGTGCGTGGCAGCGCCCTGCCGATGGGCTTCAACCGGACCCCCCATTACCGCGACGGCGTGCTGCTGGTCGGTGACGCGGGCGGGATGGTGAATCCCTTCAACGGGGAGGGCATCGCCTACGCGCTCGAATCCGGTCGGTACGCCGCCGAGATTGCCGTGCAGGCCCTCGCCCGCCCGGATGGTCCGGCGCGGGAGCGGGCGCTCGGCCAGTACCCGGAACTCATGCGGGCCCGGTACGGGGGCTATTACACCCTGGGCCGGTTCTTCGTCCAGCTCATCGGCAATCCGACGATTATGGCGTTCGGTACCCGCTACGGGCTGCCGAGACCGGTCCTCATGCGTTTCGTTCTCAAGATCATGGCAAATCTTACCGACCCCCGGGGAGGGGATGCGATGGACCGACTGATCAACGCGATGACCCGGCTCGCTCCCGCGGCCTGACGTGTCCGAAATGGCCACTGGTTTCGCGGGCCGAGTCCGGACCGTTCGCGGTCCGTTCACCGGCGAGCCGTTTCACCCCAACGTCCGGTAACAAACTCTCGAAGGAGAGGAGTTCGGCATGCTCTCGAACTATGTGCCGATCCTCGTTCTGCTCGTGATCGCGGCCCTGTTCGCAGTTGGTTCGGTCGCGGCCGGTGCGCTGATCGGCCCGCGCCGGTTCAACCGTGCGAAGATCGACGCATACGAGTGCGGGATCGAACCCTCCCCGGCCCCGGCCGGGCCGCAGCGTTTCCCGGTGAAGTACTACAACACCGCGATGCTCTTCATCGTCTTCGACATCGAGATTATCTTCCTCTTCCCCTGGGCAGTAGCGTTCGACAGCCTGGCGGTATTCGGTCTCGGCGCGATGGCGTTGTTCATGGCGACCATTTTCGTCGCGTACGCCTACGAGTGGCGGCGTGGAGGTCTGGAATGGGACTAGAGGAGAAGCTGCCGGGCGGTGTGCTTCTTGCCAGCGTCGAGAAGCTCGCCAACTGGTCACGGCGCTCGTCGCTGTGGCCGGCGACCTTCGGGTTGGCCTGCTGCGCGATCGAGATGATGTCGACGGGAGCCGGCCGCTACGACCTGTCCCGATTCGGCATGGAGGTCTTCCGGGCCAGCCCGCGCCAGGCCGATCTCATGATCGTCGCCGGCCGGGTGAGTCAGAAGATGGCGCCGGTGCTGCGGCAGATCTACGACCAGATGCCCGAGCCCAAGTGGGTGCTGTCGATGGGTGTCTGCGCCAGCAGCGGCGGCATGTTCAACAACTACGCGATCGTGCAGGGCGTGGACCATATCGTCCCGGTCGACATGTACCTCCCCGGCTGCCCACCGCGGCCGGAGATGCTCATGGACGCCATCATCAAGCTGCACGAGAAGATCCTCGCCGGCCCGATCTCCGGCCGGATCGAGCACACGAAGATCGGTTCCTCGCCGTATCCGAAACCCATCGAGGTGGCCACCGCCCGGGCCGGTCTGCCGGCGGGCGCATTCGACACCCGGACCCTCTCGGTGAACGACCGCAAGCGCTTCTCGATCCCGGCCGGGGCGCCGGCGCCGACGGGTAGCGGGGCGGTCGAACCCGCCCTGGACACCCGCCGGCCCGCTGCCCTCGCACCGCCCTCGGTGTTCGGGCGCGCCAAGCGGCTACCGGTCGACCCCAAGCCGAGTGACGAGGCCCGGGCGCACGGGCCCGGCCCGACCACCGAGAGCATTGGCGACGTCGACGACCCGGATCGGGGGATCTAGGCAGTGAGCGACGAGAGCACAGCCCCCGCCGACCTGGTACCGGGCGCCGCCGGCGTGCCCGGCGGCCCGGGTGGGCGGCGCCGGGACGCGTTCGGCGCCGGTGACAGCGGTGACACCTCCGGGTTCGGCGGGCTTGTGACGCCCGTTCCGGCCCTGAGCTCCACCGCCCGCCCGTTCGGTGACGCCGACGCCGACGCCGTCTACGACGCGCTCGAACGTGCCTTCCCCCAGCTCGGCGACGCCGTCGAACGGGTGGTGGTGGATCGCGGGGAGCTGACCGTCCACGTGCGCCGGGAGAGCCTCGCCGCCGTCGGGCAGACCCTGCGTGACGACCCCGACCTGCGGTTCGAGCTGCTGTCCTCGCTGTCTGGCGTGGACTACCCGGACGACGTCACCGGCCGTCGCCTGCACTCGGTGGTCCACCTGACCTCGATGACGCACCGTCGCCGGGTCCGGGTCGAGGTGTCCGTCACCGACGCCGATCCCACCGTGCCGAGCCTGACCTCGGTGTGGCCCACCGCGGACTGGCACGAGCGCGAGACCTACGACATGTTCGGCATCGTCTACACGGGTCATCCGGGCCTGACCCGAATCATGATGCCG
Organism: Frankia sp. CcWB2; assembly: GCF_977927585.1. Lineage (NCBI taxonomy): Bacteria > Bacillati > Actinomycetota > Actinomycetes > Frankiales > Frankiaceae > Frankia > Frankia sp. CcWB2. The sequence goes on from NZ_CDWRCM010000001.1 coordinate 28,720, forward strand.
GACGACTGGATCGGGCACCCGCAGCGCAAGGACTACCCGCTGGGGGGCATCCCCGTCGACTACAAGGGTGCCACGATCCCGCCGCCGGACGAGCGCCGGAGCTATTCGTGACCCCGCGTCCGGCCCTGGCCAGCCGGCGACACCGCCAAGGCGACATCCCACGAGGCGACATCCGAGGTTCGCTATGACGCCCAACACGTCGACTTCCGCCACCACGGACGATCTGACCACCGGGGCCCCCAACGGCACCGGGGCCCCCAACGGCGCGAACGGCGTCGGCTACCCGACCGGGACCGTCGGCGGACCCGGGGAGCATCCGGCCTACGAGGCCGGCTTCACCGAGTCGGCGAGTGGGCGGGTCTACACCGTCACCGGCAGCGACTGGGAGCAGATCCTCGGCGTCGGCGAGGAGGAGAACGAGCGGATCGTCGTCAACATGGGGCCGCAGCACCCGTCGACCCACGGGGTGCTCCGCCTGGTCCTGGAGATCGAGGGCGAGACGGTTACCGAGACCCGCATCGTCATCGGCTACCTGCACACCGGCATCGAGAAGAGCTGTGAGTACCGCACCTGGACTCAGGCGGTCACCTTCTTCACCCGGGCGGACTACCTCTCGCCGCTGTTCAACGAGGCGGCCTACTGCCTGTCGGTGGAGAAGCTGCTGGGCATCACCGAGCAGGTACCCGAGCGGGCCACGGTGATCCGGGTGATGGTGATGGAGCTCCAGCGGATCGCCTCGCACCTGGTGTGGCTCGCGACCGGCGGCATGGAGCTCGGCGCCACCACCGCCATGATCTTCGGTTTCCGGGAGCGGGAGAAGGTCCTCGACCTGCTCGAGCTCATCACCGGGCTACGGATGAACCACGCCTACATCCGGCCCGGGGGCCTCGCCCAGGATCTCCCCGACGGCGCCGAGCGGGCCATCCGGGCGTTTCTCGCCGACATGCCGAAGCGGATCAGGGAGTATCACGCGCTGCTCACCGGCCAGCCGGTCTGGAAGGCTCGGATGGTCGACGTCAACGTTCTCGACGCGGCCGGCTGCATCGCGCTGGGGACCACGGGCCCGGTGCTGCGCGCTGCGGGCCTGCCGTGGGACCTGCGCAAGACCATGCCCTACTGCGGCTACGAAACCTACGAGTTCGACGTGCCGACCGCGCTGGAGGGCGACTCCTTCGCCCGCTACCTGGTGCGGCTGGAGGAGATGGGTGAGTCGCTCAAGATCGTTGAGCAGTGCCTGGACCGGCTGCGTCCCGGCCCGGTCATGGTCGCCGACAAGAAGATCGCCTGGCCGTCCCAGCTGTCTGTCGGGTCCGACGGGACGGGTAACTCACTCGCGTACATCCGGAATATCATGGGGACCTCGATGGAGGCCCTGATCCATCACTTCAAGCTGGTGACCGAGGGGTTCCGCGTCCCGGCCGGTCAGGTCTACACCCAGATCGAGTCGCCGCGCGGCGAGCTCGGCTACCACCTGGTCAGCGACGGCGGCACGAGACCCTTCCGCGTCCATGTGCGGGATCCAAGCTTCGTCAACCTGCAGGCCGTCCCGGCGCTGACCGAGGGCGGCCAGGTGGCGGACGTGATCGTCGGGGTCGCCTCGGTCGACCCGGTGCTCGGGGGAGTTGATCGTTGATGGCGTTCTCGCCGGAGACCCAGTCGGCCGCGCAGGAGATCATCGCCAGGTACCCAGCCGGCCGATCCCGTTCGGCCCTGCTCCCGCTGCTGCATCTGGT
>NZ_CDWRCM010000001.1:30812-35341 GCF_977927585.1 Frankia sp. CcWB2
GATGTACAAGCGGCATCCGGTCGGGGACTACCTCGTCTCGGTCTGCACGAATCTGTCGTGCGCGCTGCTCGGTGGCGAGGACGTCTACGAGCGGGTCTCGAAGCTCCTCGGGATCGGCCATGACGAGACGACGCCGGACGGGTCGATCACCCTCGAGCACGCCGAGTGCCTCGCGGCCTGCGACTACGCACCGGTCATGACGGTGAACTACGAGTTCTACGACCAGGTCGACCCCGACTCCGCCCAGGCGATCGTCGAGGACCTGCGGGCGGGGCGGCGGCCGGCGCCGGCCCGTGGCGGTCCGCTGTGCTCGTTCGCCGAGGTCTCCCGCCAGCTTGCCGGGTTCGGCGATCCGCGGCCGGAGGGCGTCGCGGGCCCGGGGGTCGGCGAGCCGTCGGTCGTGGGTCTCCTCGTGGCCGAGGCGGCCGGCTGGAGCGCCGAGCAGGCGCCCGCGCCGCTGGTCACCCATGGTGTGGGGGCCGACGCGGCGGCGCGCCCCGCCTCACCGCCTGCCGGGCCGCCGCCCGCGGTGGTTCCGGCGCCGACGACCCCGGCCTCCTCGGAACGGAAGGGGAGCTGACAATGCCCGTCACCCCGGTCCTCACCCGGCGCTGGAACACGCCGGAGTCGTGGACGATCGAGACCTACACCCGCCTCGACGGCTACACCGCACTGCGCACCGCCCTCGCGATGGCCCCGGGTGACCTCATCAAGCTGGTGAAGGACTCCGGGCTGCGGGGGCGGGGCGGCGCCGGCTTCCCCACCGGGATGAAGTGGGGCTTCATCCCGCAGGGCGACGGCAGGCCGCACTACCTCGTCATCAACGCCGACGAGGGGGAGCCGGGCACCTGCAAGGACGCGCCGCTGATGATGGCGGACCCGCACTCGCTCATCGAGGGGATCGTCATCGCGGCCTACGCGGTGCGGGCCGGCCGGGCGTTCGTCTACCTGCGCGGCGAACTGATCCACGCGGCCCGTCGGCTGCAGGCCGCCGTGGCCGAGGCCTACCGGGCCGGCTACCTCGGCCGGGACATCCTCGGCAGCGGCTTCGACCTCGACCTCGTCGTGCACTCCGGCGCGGGCGCCTACATCTGCGGCGAGGAGACGGCACTGCTCGACTCCCTGGAGGGCCGCCGCGGCCAGCCTCGGCTGCGCCCGCCGTTCCCCGCGACGCACGGCCTGTACGCCTCCCCGACGGTGGTCAACAACGTCGAGACGATCGCGTCGGTGCCGTACATCGTGAACTACGGTGCGGACTGGTTCCGGTCGATGGGCCGGGAGCGCTCGCCGGGGCCGAAGATCTACAGCCTGTCCGGGCACGTGACCCGGCCCGGCCAGTACGAGGCCCCGATGGGCACCACCCTGCGGGAGCTGCTCGACCTGGCCGGCGGCGTGCGGGGCGGTCGCGGGCTCAAGGCGTGGACCCCGGGCGGGTCGTCCACCCCGATGCTGACCGCCGAGCACCTCGACGCGCCGCTCGACTTCGAGGGCATGCAGGAGGCCGGGTCGCTGCTCGGCACGGCCGCACTCATGATTATGGATGACACGGTCGACATGCTCAAGGTCGTCCGCCGGCTCACCCAGTTCTACGCGCACGAGTCGTGCGGCAAGTGCACTCCGTGCCGCGAGGGCACCACCTGGATGGTGCAGATCCTGTCCCGGATGGAACGGGGCCAGGGCGACGCCGAGGACGTGGACACCCTCGTCGACGCCTGCGACAACATCTTCGGCCGGGCGTTCTGCGCGCTGGCCGACGGGGCCACCTCCCCGATCGTCTCGGGGATCAAGTACTTCCGGGACGAGTTCATCCCGGTGAGTGCGGTGACCACGAAGCCGAACCCCACCCCGGGAGACGCCACGGCCGGCGACGGCTCGCCCGCGTCCGCCCCGGGTGCCTACGCGGGAGCGCACTGACCATCATGACCGTCGCCCCATCCAGGCCTCGCGCCTCAGAGCCGGCCCAGCCGGTCGCATCCGACCTCATCACCCTCACCATCGACGGGCTGTCGGTGAGCGTGCCCAAGGGCACCCTCATCATCCGCGCGGCTGAGCTGCTCGGCATCGAGATCCCGCGGTTCTGCGACCATCCGCTCCTCGACCCCGTCGGAGCCTGCCGGCAGTGCATCGTCGAGGTGGAGGGCCAGCGCAAGCCGGTCGCCTCCTGCACCACGACGGTGGCCGCCGACATGGTTGTGAAGACCCAGCTAACCTCGCCGGTCGCCCGCAAGGCCCAGGCCGGCACGCTCGAGTTCCTGCTCCTCAACCATCCGCTTGACTGCCCGATCTGCGACAAGGGCGGCGAGTGCCCGCTGCAGAACCAGTCGATGGCGAACGGCGGTACGGTCTCCCGGTTCAAGGAGACCAAGCGGGTGTACCCGAAGCCGCTGGCGATCTCCACCGAGATCCTGCTGGACCGGGAGCGCTGCGTGCTGTGCGCCCGCTGCACCCGGTTCTCCGCCCAGATCGCCGGTGACCCGTTTATCGAGCTGTTCGAGCGAGGCGCCGCCGAGCAGGTCGCGGTGAGCGAGGGGCAGCCGTTTTCCTCCTACTTCTCCGGCAACATCGTGCAGATCTGCCCGGTGGGGGCATTGACCAGCGCCGCCTACCGTTTCCGGGCCCGGCCCTTCGACCTGGTCTCCACGCCCACGGCGTGCGAGCACTGCGCGTCGGGATGCTCCCTGCGCACCGACCACCGCCGGGGCAGGGTGACCCGTCGCCTCGCCGGCGACGACCCGGCGGTGAACGAGGAGTGGAACTGCGACAAGGGCCGGTTCGCCTTCACCTACGCGCGCGCGGCCGACCGGCTCACCACCCCGCTGATCCGCGACGACGAGACCGGGCAGCTCGTCCCGGCCTCCTGGAGCGAGGCGCTCGAGTACGCCGCGCGGGGACTGGCCGAGTGCCGGGACCGGCGCGGGGTCGGAGTGCTCACCGGCGGGCGGCTGACCCGTGAGGACGCCTACGCCTACGCGAAGTTCACCCGGGTGGCGCTGGCCAGCAACGACGTGGACTTCCGGGCCCGGCCGCACTCCGCCGAGGAGGAGCAGTTCCTCGGGTATGCTGTCGCCGGCACCGGCATCGGCGTCACCTACGCCGATCTCGAGGCCGCCCCGGCCGTGCTCCTGGTGGCCTTCGAGCCGGAGGAGGAGTCGCCCATCGTCTTCCTGCGACTACGTAAGGCCGTGGACAAGCACGGCGCGGCCGTGCACGCGCTCGCACCCCTGGCGAGCCGGGGGCTGACCAAGCTCGCCGGCACCCTCGTGCCGACGCGGCCCGGCGAGGAGGCGGCCGTCCTCGACGTGCTCGCCGCCCCCGACCGGGGCGGGCCGGAAGCACCGACCACGCAGGCCCTGCGGGCGCCGGGGGCGGTGATCCTGGTGGGCGAGCGGGCCGCGGAGTTCCCCGGGGCGCTGTCCGCGGCTGTCCGGCTGGCCGAGGCGACCGGTGCCTCGCTCGCCTGGGTTCCGCGGCGGGCCGGTGACCGCGGCGCGGTCTCGGCCGGGCTGCTTCCCTCGCTGCTGCCCGGCGGCCGCCCGGTCACCGACGCCGCCGGGCGCGCCGAGGTCGAGGAGGTCTGGGGGGGTCCGCTGCCCGGCGCGCCCGGCCGCGACACCGACGGCATCCTGGCCGCCGCCGCGGCCGGGCGGCTCGACGGGGTGATCGTGGCCGGGGTCGACGCGGAGGACCTGCCGAATCCGGCGAGTGCGCTCGCGGCGCTCGCCCGGATGCCGTTCTGCGTCTCGATCGAGCTGCGCCGGTCGTCGATCGCCGAGGTCGCGGACGTGGTGCTGCCCATCGCCCCGGCGGCGGAGAAGGCCGGCTCGTTCGTCGACTGGGAGGGCCGGCTGCGACCGTTCCAGCGGGCCCTGGACACCCCGGCCCTGCCGGACGTCCGGGTGCTGCACCTGCTCGCCGCCGAGATGGGCCTCGACCTCGGCTTGCCCGACGCCGGCGCGGCCGCCCGCGAGCTGCGCGCCCTGGGCCGGGCCGGCGACGGTGTGAGCCGGGTGCCCGCCCCGTCGGAGCCGATCGCCGAGCCGCCCGTCGCGGGGGTGGGTGAGGCGGTGCTCGCGACCTGGCACCAGCTCGTCGACGACGGCGCCCTGCAGGCCGATGAGCCCTACCTGGCGGGCACCGCGCGCCCGGCGGTGGCCCGCCTGTCCGCCGCGACCGCCGCCGAGATCGGCGCCGTGGCCGGGGGGCGGGCCACCGTCACGACCCCCCGCGGCTCGATCACCCTGCCCGTCGAGGTCACGGCGATGCCCGACCGGGTGGTCTGGGTGCCGACCCACTCGCCGGGCTCGCACGTGCGCCGGACGCTTGCCGGGCACGCCGGGGTCCTCGTCCGGGTGGGCGCCGCCGGGACGAGCACCCCCGCCGAGGACGATCCCCCTGCCGGGGACGACACTCCCGCCGGGGACGACACTCCCGGAGGTCGCGCATGAGCGCCACCCCGCCCACGCTCGTCTGGGCCGCGGCCGCGGATCCGGACCTGCACGCGTTCGCCGACGACCCGTTCTGGCTGATCC
>NZ_CDWRCM010000001.1:35574-43406 GCF_977927585.1 Frankia sp. CcWB2
TCAAGGCCGTCGCGGTGTTCGCCTTCCTGCTGCTGATGACGCTGTTCGCGATCGTGTTCGAGCGCAAGGTCGTCGCGAAGATGCAGCAGCGGGTCGGCCCGAACCGCCACGGCCCGAGGGGCTGGCTGCAGAGCCTCGCCGACGGCGCCAAGCTGATGCTCAAGGAAGACCTCATCCCGGTACTCGCCGACAAGCCGATCTTCATCCTGGCGCCGATCGTCTCCGCGGTGCCCGCGTTCCTCGCCTTCGCGGTGATCCCCTTCGGTCCGGAGGTCTCGATCCTCGGGGAGCGGACCACGCTGCAACTGGCGGACCTGCCGGTGAGCGTGCTCTACCTGCTGGCGGCCGCCTCCCTCGGTGTCTACGGGCTCATCCTGTCGGGCTGGTCGAGCGGGTCCACCTACCCGCTGCTCGGCTCGCTGCGTTCGGCCGCGCAGATCATCTCCTACGAGGTCGCGATGGGGCTCGCGTTCGTCGCGGTGTTTATCTACGCCGGCACGCTGTCGACCTCCGGCATCGTGGCGAGCCAGTCGGGTCGCTGGTACATCGTGCTGGTGCCGTCGTTCGTCCTGTACTGCATCTCGATGGTCGGCGAGACGAACCGGACCCCCTTCGACCTCCCCGAGGCCGAGGGCGAACTGGTCGGCGGGTTCCACACCGAGTACAGCTCCATCAAGTTCGCGTTCTTCTTCCTGGCCGAGTACATCAACATGGTCACCGTCTCGGCGATCGCGACGACCTTGTTCCTCGGGGGCTGGCAGCCTCCGCCCATCCCCGGCCTGTCCGGTCTGAACTCCGGCTGGATTCCGCTGATCTGGTTCGTCCTCAAGCTGCTGGCGTTCCTGTTCTTCTTCATCTGGCTGCGCGGGACGCTGCCGCGGCTGCGGTACGACCAGTTCATGAGCTTCGGCTGGAAGGTGCTCATCCCGGTTGGTCTGGTCTGGGTGCTGGCCGTCGCGACCTTCCGCGTCTACCAGAAGCACGTGGACGACCGCACGCCCTGGCTCGTCGGGTTCGGCGTGGTCGTCGGCATCCTGCTGATCGTCGCGCTCATTGATCCCGGCGGCGCGAGGCACCAGCGGGAGCTGGAGGAGGCCGAGCAGCGCAAGTTGGCCGAGGCGCCGAGCCTCGACCGCATCCCGTGGCCGCCCCCACCGCCGGCCGGTGGACGGGGCCGTCCGGCGGTGTCCGCCGGTGCCTCGGCCAACGGGTCGTCCACTGTCATCCCCGCGGACCCCGGTCCGCGTCAGGAGCGTTGAGTCATGGGGATCCTCGACCCGTACAAGGGGTTCGGCGTCACCTTCGGGACGATGTTCAAGAAGCCGACGACCGAGCAGTACCCGGAGGAAAAAAAGGAGACCGCCCCGCGTTTCCATGGCCGTCACCAGCTCAACCGGCATCCCGACGGCCTGGAGAAGTGCGTCGGGTGCGAGCTGTGCGCCTGGGCGTGCCCGGCCGATGCGATCTATGTCGAGGGCGCGGACAACACCGAGGCTGAGCGGTACTCCCCGGGCGAGCGGTACGGCCGCGTCTACCAGATCAACTACCTGCGGTGCATCCTGTGCGGGCTGTGCATCGAGGCCTGCCCCACCCGGGCGCTGACGATGTCCAACGACTACGAGCTCGCCGACGACAGCCGACAGGATCTGATCTTCACCAAGGAACAGCTGCTCGCTCCGCTGCGCGAGGGCATGGAGGCGCCGCCGCATCCGATGCGGCTTGGCTCCAGCGAGACCGACTACTACACCCGCGACCCCGATGCCCCGCGGCCCTGGCAGGCCGCGGGGCAGGAGCAGGCCGCGGGGCAGGCCGCGGAGCGGGAGGCAGCAGACGTCATCGCCCGGCGGACGGCGGGCGAGCACTCCCGGGCGGACGAGGTTCCCGCCCACGGCGCCGGTTCGGAGCGACCACGATGAACCACGAGATCCTCGCCGCCGCGGCGGGGGACATCACCAGCACCTCCACCGGTGAGGCCGCGACCTTCTGGATCCTCGCCCCGGTCGCGGTGCTGGCCGCACTCGGCATGGTGATGGTCCGCAGCGTCGTGCACTCGGCGCTGCTGCTGGTGGCCAACCTGTTCTGCGTCGCGGTGTTCTACCTGATCCAGGAGGCACCGTTCCTCGGGTTCGTGCAGATCATCGTCTACGCGGGCGCGATCATGGTGTTGTTCCTGTTCGTGCTGATGCTCGTCGGGGTCGACTCGTCCGACTCGCTGGTGGAGACCATCCGCGGTCAGCGCCTCGGCGCGATCGTCTTCGGCCTCGGCTTCGCGGGCCTGCTGGCCTTCCCGATCGGTTCGGCGATCGACGGCGGGAGCGCCACGGGCTTGTCCGAGGCGAACACCGGCGGCAACGTCCAGGCGATCGGCCGCCTGCTGTTCACCGACTATGTCTTCGTCTTCGAGGCGATCTCGGCGCTGCTTGTCGTCGCCGCGATCGGCACGATGATCCTCGGCCACCGGGAACGCGAAGGCGGCCGGATCAGCCAGCGGGAGTGGATGCGGCGGCGCTTCACCGAGGGCCGTCAGGTCACCCCGCTGCCCGGGCCGGGGGTCTTCGCCCGGCATGACTCCGCCGACACGCTCGGGCTGTTGCCGGGCGGCGGGCGCGCCTCGGGCATCGGGGGCATCCCCGAGACGCCCGGCGAGCCGGGCGGCGGCATCTCCCGGGACGCGAACGGCTCGGCGCCCATCGGCGCCGGTAAGGGGGACGGTCGATGAACCCCGCGAACTACCTGATCCTCTCCGCGCTACTGTTCACCATCGGCACGGTCGGGGTCCTCGTCCGGCGCAACGCGATCGTCGTGTTCATGTCGGTGGAGCTTATGCTCAACGCCGCGAACCTGACCCTGGTCACGTTCTCCCGCATTCACGGGACCCTCGACGGGCAGATCATGGCCTTCTTCGTCATGGTCGTCGCCGCGGCCGAGGTCGTCATCGGCCTGGCCATCATCCTCAGCATCTTCCGAACCCGTCACTCGGCGTCGGTGGATGACGTGAACCTGCTGAAGTACTAGATCCCAGCCAAGCACGAGTACGAGCGCGAGCACCAGATCTTGACCAGCATTCCCACCGCGGACCGGGTCGGGTGGACTCTCCGGTCCGCTCCCGCCGCCGGAACGCGGCTGCGACCGGCCGTCGGCCACGGAAGAACGGACGACACTGCAGTGACGCATTATCGCCAATGGCATCCGCGGCGGAGTCGCGATGAACGCTGACCCGCTTCTGCTCGCCGCCGCCGAACATGGCGGCAGCAAGATCCATTATGCGGCCGCGTCGGGGGTCTTCTCGCTGACCTGGCTGCTCATCGCGCTTCCGTTGGCCGGAGCCGCGGTGCTGTTGCTCGGCGGCCGGCGGACCGACGGGTTCGGGCATCTGCTCGGCACACTGACCTCCGCCGCCAGCTTCGTGATCGGTCTGGTGCTGTTCGCCGGCCTGCTCGACCGCCCCGGTGACGACCGGGCGCTGTCCCAGCAGCTGTACTCCTGGATTCCGGTCAACGGTTTCCAGGTGGACGTCGGTCTGCTGGTCGACCAGCTTTCGGTCGTCTTTGTGCTGCTGATCACCGGGGTCGGGACACTGATCCACATCTACTCGATCGGCTACATGGCGCACGACCCGGCCCGGCGGAAGTTCTTCGCCTACATGAACCTCTTCCTGGCGTCGATGCTGCTGCTCGTCCTGGGCGACAACTTCCTGTCGCTCTACGCCGGCTGGGAGCTGGTCGGGCTGTCGTCCTTCCTGCTCATCAAGTTCTGGGAGTACAAGCCGGCCGCCGCCACCGCGGCGAACAAGGCCTTCTACATGAACCGGGTCGGGGACGTCGGGCTGGTGCTCGCGATCATGTTCATGTTCGCCACCGTCGGGTCGACGAGCTACGCCGACGTGTTCGGCTCGGCCGCCGCGGGCGTCATCGGTTACGGCACGATCACCGCGATCGCGCTGCTGCTCCTGCTCGGCGCGTGCGGCAAGTCCGGTCAGTTCCCACTGCAGGCCTGGCTGCCGGACGCCATGGAGGGCCCGACCCCGATCTCCGCGCTCATCCATGCGGCAACCATGGTCACCGCCGGGGTCTACCTCATCGTGCGGGCCGGGCCGATCTTCAACGAGACGCAGGCCGCTCGCACCGTCGTAGTGATCATCGGGGCGGTCACGATCCTGATTGGCTGCGTCATCGGCTGCGCCTACGACGACATCAAGAAGGTGCTGGCCTACTCGACGGTCAGCCAGATCGGGTACATGTTCCTCGCGGTGGGGCTGGGACCGGCCGGCTACGCGATCGGCATCATGCACCTGCTCGCCCACGGCTTCTTCAAGGCCGGCCTGTTCCTCGGATCCGGCTCGGTGATCCACGCGATGCACGACGACCAGGACATGCGCCACTACGGTGGGCTCTGGCGGTACATGCCCATCACCTGGGTGACCTTCGGTTTTGGCTACCTGGCGATCATCGGGTTCCCCGGGTTCTCCGGCTTCTTCACCAAGGACCGGATCATCGAGACCGCCTTCGACAAGGGTGGGACATCGGGATACCTGCTCGGCTCGATCGCGCTGCTGGGCGCGGGCATCACCGCCTTCTACATGTCCCGGCTGTTCCTGATGACCTTCCACGGCAGGCCGCGCTGGACGACGGAGGGCGAGCACGCCCGGCATCCGCACGAGTCCCCGGTGTCGATGACCGGGCCGATGATCGTGTTGGCCGTCGGCTCGGTCCTCGCCGGTGGCCTGTTCGTCCTCGGCCACTCGTTGCAGGACTGGCTCGAACCGGTCGCCGGGACGCACGTCGAGGGCGTCCACACCTTCTCGCCGCTCGTCCTCACCCTGCTCACACTGGTGGTCACCGTCGGCGGCTTCGCCGGCGCCTATGTGCGCTACCAGCTGCGCCCGGTCGAGGCGACGGCCCCGCCGGACTCCAAGGTCACCCTGGTCACCGTCGCCGCCCGTCACGACCTGTTCGCGAACACCTTCAACGAGACCGTCGCGATGCGGCCTGGCCAGTACCTGACCCGTTTCCTGGTCTGGCTGGACCTCGTCGGCGTCGACGGGCTCGTGCGGAGCAGCGCCGCCGCCATCGGCGGCCTGTCGGGGCGGATGCGCCGCCTCCAGACCGGCTTCGTCCGGTCCTACGCTCTGTCAATGTTGGGAGGTGCCGTCCTCGTGGTCGGCGCGCTGTTGCTGGTGAGGGCGGGCTGACATGCACACAGTCCCCTGGTTGACGATCATGTTGATCGTCCCGGTCGCGGGTGCGATGATCGTCGCCGCTCTGCCCCGCCGGCTGTCGACCCTCGCCAAGCAGCTCACCCTCGGGCTCTCGCTGGCGGTCCTGGTGCTCGCGGTCCTTGCGACTGCTGCCTACGACCCGAACAAGGCCGGCTTCCAGTTCGGCCAGTCCTACGACTGGATCAAAACCTTCGGCATCTCCTACTCGGTGGGAGCTGACGGCATCTCGCTGGTGCTGATCCTGCTGGCCGCGCTGCTGGTGCCGGTCGTGGTCCTGGCGTCCTGGGACGAGGCAGACGCGGATGGCGGGACGACCGGCGCGACGGATCCGACCGGCGCGGCCGCCGTCGGGGCGGACGGCTCCGGGCCCGGAGCCGGGACGCGGAGCAGGCGGTCGGTCCCGGCGTTCTTCGCGCTGTTGCTGGCGCTGGAGGCCGGGATGATCGGCGTGTTCGCCGCCACCGACGTCTTCCTCTTCTACGTCTTCTTCGAGGCGATGCTCATCCCGATGTACTTCCTCATCGGGAGCTACGGCCCGGTCAGGGAGCAAGCGCAGCGCTCCTACGCGGCGGTCAAGTTCCTGCTCTACAGCCTCTTCGGTGGCCTGCTGATGCTCGCCGCCGTGATCGGGCTGTACGTCGTCTCCGCCGACAACCTCGGCAGCGGAACCTTCGACTTCGCCACCCTGCGGCAGATGGACATCACCCCCGAGGTGCAGAAGCTGCTGTTCCTCGGCTTCTTCCTGGCGTTCGCCATCAAGGCCCCGCTGTTCCCGTTCCACACCTGGCTGCCCGACGCCGGCGCGCAGTCGCCCACCGGCGGCGCGGTGCTGCTGGTCGGGGTGCTGGACAAGGTGGGCACGTTCGGACTGATCCGGTACTGCATCCCGCTGTTCCCCGACGCGGCCGACTACTTCGCCCCGCTGGTGCTGGGGCTGGCGGTGACCGGCATCTTCTACGGCGCCCTGCTCGCCATCGGGCAGCGGGACATGAAACGGCTGGTCGCCTACACCTCGCTGGCCCACTTCGGCTTCATCGCGCTGGGCACCTTCGCCTTCACTTCTCAGGCGGGCAGCGGTGCGGTGCTCTACATGGTCAACCACGGCCTGTCCACCGGCCTGCTTTTCATGGTCGTGGGCTTCCTGGTGGCGCGCCGCGGCACCCGTGACGTCGGCGCTTACGGTGGTCTGGCCAGGGTGACGCCGGTGCTCGCCGGGGTGTTCCTCGTCGCCGGACTGTCGTCGTTGGCGTTGCCCGGGACGAACAGCTTCGTCAGCGAGTTCCTGGTGCTGATGGGGACGTTCACCCGGAACAAGCCGCTGGCGATCGTCGCGACCACCGGCATCGTGCTGGCCGCGATCTACATCCTGTACCTCTACCAGCGGACGATGACCGGGCCGGTGGTGCACGAGGAGAACAAGGTCCTGGTCGACCTCAGCCTGCGCGAGAAGCTCGTCGTCGCCCCGATGGTCGCGCTCATCGTCGCGCTCGGGGTCTACCCCAAGCCGCTGCTCGACATCATCACGCCGACGGTGACGGCGACCTATGCCGATATCGGCAAGTCTGACCCGGCTCCGACGCACTCGGTGACCGCGGAGTCCGGAGGCCACTCGTGAGCGCCACACCCGACCTTCTCCTGGCGCAGGAATCGAACCCGATGATCACGCCGCCGTCGATCGAGTACTCCTCGCTCAGCCCGATCCTGATCGTGTTCGGGGTCGCGCTCGTCGGGGTGCTCGTCGACGCCTTCGCCACGAAGCGGGCCCGGCGGACCTTCCAGCCGATCCTGGCGGGTGCGGGCTTCGTCGCCGCGCTCGTGGCCGTGGCGGTGCTGCATGGCCGGCAGGCCATCCTCGCCTCCGGTGCGCTGGCGATCGACGCGCCGACCCTGTTCATGCAGGGCACGATCCTGGTCTTCGCCCTGCTGTCGGTGCTGCTGGTGGCCGAACGCCAGCTTGACTCGTCCGGCGGGGCGATCGTGGCCTCGGCCGCGATCACTCCAGGCTCGAAGGGATCGACGGCGCAGCAGACCTCGGCAGACGTGCAGACCGAGGCGTATCCGCTGATGGTCTTCTCGGTCACCGGGATGATGCTCTTCGTCGCATCGAACAACCTGCTGGTGATGTTCGTGGCGCTGGAGATCCTCTCGCTGCCGCTGTACCTGCTGGCCGGGCTCGCCCGGCGCCGCCGGCTGCTGTCGCAGGAAGCGGCGATGAAGTACTTCCTGCTCGGGGCGTTCTCCTCGGCCTTCTTCCTCTACGGCGTCGCGTTTGCCTACGGATTTGCCGGCAGCGTGGAGTTCGGGGCGATCGCGGACGCGGTCGGCAACGCCGGTGTGAACGACACCTACCTCTATCTGTCGTTCGCGCTGCTGGCGGTGGGTCTGTTCTTCAAGATCGGCGCCGCGCCGTTCCACTCCTGGACGCCGGACGTCTATCAGGGCTCGCCGACGCCGGTTACCGCGTTCATGGCGGCGGGGACGAAGGTCGCCGCGTTCGGCGCCCTGCTGCGGGTCTTCTACGTCGCCTTCGGGGGGCTGCGCTGGGACTGGCGACCAATCCTGTGGACGATCGCCATCCTCACCATGGTGGTCGGCGCGGTGCTTGCCCTGACCC
>NZ_CDWRCM010000001.1:43799-45306 GCF_977927585.1 Frankia sp. CcWB2
ACCTCGCCCCTGCTGGCCGGGACGTTCTCGTTCCTGCTGCTCGCGCTCGCGGGGATCCCGTTGACGAGCGGGTTCACCGGGAAGTTCGCGGTGTTCCAGGCCGCGATCGCCGGGGACGCCACCCCGCTGGTAGTCGTTGCACTGGTGTGCAGCGCCATTGCCGCCTTCTTCTACGTGCGGGTCATTGTGCTGATGTTCTTCTCCGAGCCGCTCGCCGAGGGTCCGGTGGTGGTGACCCGCCCGACGTTGACTTTCGCCGCGGTCGCCATCGGCACTGTGGCTACTCTTGTACTGGGAGTAGCGCCACAGCCACTCCTGGACCTCGCGACGACCGCCGCGACGTCCGGCTTCGTACGCTGACGGTGGTATGAGCGCTATCGGGCTGGACGTCGTGGGGATCAGGACCGATCCTGATCTGGAAAAGGCCGTGCGGATGGGTCTTGTCCGGGTGGAGGATCTGCTGCGCGAGTCGGTGCGCAGCGAATCCGCCTTCGTGACCGAGACCTCCCGCCATCTCGTCGACGCGGGGGGGAAACGTTTCCGTCCGATCGTCGTGCTGCTGGCGGCGCAGTTCGCCGATCCCGAGGCCGACGGGGTGGTGCCGGCGGCGGTGGCGATCGAACTCACCCATCTGTCGACGCTGTACCACGACGACGTGATGGACGAGGCGCCGCGGCGGCGGGGAGCGGCCTCTGCGAACACGCGGTGGACGAACACGGTCGCCATCCTCACCGGGGACTACCTGTTCGCCCGCGCCTCCGACATCACCGCGGACCTCGGCCCGGAGGCGACCCGCATCCTCGCCCGGACCGCGACCCTGTGCGAGGGGCAGATCCGGGAGACCGTGGGCCCGGCGCCCGGGCAGGACCCGGTCGAGCACTATCTGCGGGTCATCACGGACAAGACCGCCTCGCTGATCGCGACCTCGGGTCGGCTCGGTGCCATGCTGGCGGGCGCTGACCCGATCACCGTCGACACCCTCGCGACCTTCGGGGAGCTTTTCGGGGTGGCTTTCCAGTTGTCCGACGACATCATCGATGTTGCCTCGGACCCGGTGGACTCGGGCAAGACGCCCGGCACGGATCTGCGGGAGGGGATCCCGACCCTGCCGGTGCTCTACGCGCTGCAGGCCGATGACCGGGCGGCGGGACGGCTCCGGGAGCTCATCACCACCGGATTCGCCCCCGGCGACGGGAACACGGAGGACCCGGTGGGCGAGGCTCTCGATCTGCTGCGCAGCCACGTGGGCATGGCCCGGGCCCGGGCGGAACTCGTCTCCTGGTCGAGCCGGGCGCGGGAATGCCTCGCGCCGTTGCCGGACAATCCGGCGAAGACCGCCCTGGAGTCCCTCGCCGACTTCGTGGTCGACCGCACCGGCTGAGCGCGGCGCGGGACCGCCCGGTCCCGGAAACAAGGTGACCTGGCCGAATCTGGTGAGACCCGGCCAGGTCGGAGGGCGTCCTGGGTCAGTGCCCCGACGTGACCGCCGTCGTGGCGGTGGTTCCGG
>NZ_CDWRCM010000001.1:45407-46973 GCF_977927585.1 Frankia sp. CcWB2
CGGGTCGGCGTGGCCCTTCGTGGCACCGGCCTGCATACCGAAGAATGTCTCGAGCAGCGGAGTGACGTCGATCGGCGTCGGATGGAACGGCAGGGAGCCACCGGCCGAAGTCGGCGTCGGGCTCGTGGAGGGGGTCGGGTCGCCCCACGGCCACGAGTCGGTCGGCGACGGCGATGTCGTGGCCGCGCCGGCGGTGCCCGTCGGACTGGGCGCGATGGTACGCAGGTCGGTGGGGCTCGTGTTGGGTGAGCTGAGCTCGTCCCGCGGCGTCAGTGGCACGATCGGGATCGGCGAGGTGCCGGGGCTCAGGTACGCCTCGCCGGTGGCGTGGGAGGAACCTGATCGCCCGGACGGACTACCCGGGTGGGCGGTCAGGCCGGACTGGCTCGTGCTCGGCGCCAGCAGCGCCTGGGGCGGAGTGGGCAAGGTGGCCTGCGGACGGTCGCGGGAGGCCTGCGTCTGCGAGGAGCCGAAGGCGGCCCCGCCTGTGTACTGGACCCGAGGCACCTCGCCGCCGTTCGGGCCGGTCGTGGCGCCCGTCGGATCGCCGCCCAGGGCTACGCCGGCGACCAGCGCGGACAGCCCGGCGAGCGAGACGGTTCCCGCCGCGGCGAGCCGCACCCGCCCGCTGCCCCGCCGACTGGCCGGTGCCCGGTGCGCGCCGGGCACCGGCCGGGGCTCTCGGCGGGCGGGCTCGCCGGATGGATGTCGGCGGGCCGGTGGCTCCCGGTGGGGGAGGTGGGCCCGGGAACGTGGAGGGGTTCGTAGAGGGTGCCGAGGGTGCCGCCGGCTTGGACCCCGGCGGCGGCCGTCGTGGCCGTCGTGGCGAACAGTGGCCGGCCGGTCCGGGACAGCGTGTCCAGCGGCCGGCGACGCTGGGCGGCATCGCCGACCCGGCTGGCCGTGGCCTCCCGGGCCCGGCGGGCGGAGGTGCTCACCGACAGCGGTCCGGTGATCGTGTCGAGCTCGCCGGGTGGGGCGACCGGGGGCCGTGGCGGGGTCGGCGGTGGGAACGACGCGGCTGCCGCGGTGGAGGTCGTCGGTGCCGCGGCCGAATGGCGGCCGGTGGCCTGCCTGGCGACTTCCTGGCGCTGGCGTGAATGCCGACCGGCCGAATGATTACCCACGACGACCTCCGGGAGCGGTCCGGACGACGACGCCGACCGAGCCGCGGGGTTGCCCGGCGCGACCGGCCGTGATCGGAACGGTCATGCTGATGGTGCCCATAGGCGAACGCGGAGTCGCCACGGACCGTGGGCATAGGGCTCGATGAACCCGCACTGCGCCTCCGGCTGCATCGGTGCTGTGAGCCCCCCCCCGGGCCACACGGCACCTCCACGCGCGATGTCACCTTACCGGAAGGTGCCGGAGTGGCGCACTACCCGGCAGATAGCTGCCAAGCGGCATTATCAATGACATAGTTCTGTGGTATTGTGGGCTCTGCCCGGCCGGCCGGCCGGCCGGCCGGGGCGCGGGGCCGGAGTGTCGGATCGGACGTTCGCCGAAAACAGGAAGCCGCCGCGGGATGGCCACGGGTTCGATACCGGGAGAATGCGAACGGCCGGG
>NZ_CDWRCM010000001.1:47255-47999 GCF_977927585.1 Frankia sp. CcWB2
CCACGGGCTGTGGAGTGCTGATCAGATCAGCGGACGGTTTTCAGATCACTCGATGGTCCAAGTCTCCCCACCGGCGATCAGCGACATCAGGTCCCCGTCGCCCTGGCGGGTCTTGGCGTCGGTGATCTGGGCGTTCAACGCCTCGTCGTAGGTCGGCGCGTCGACGTCGCGGAAGATGCCGATCGGGGTGACGCCGTGCGAGTCGCCGGTGAGCCGGGACAGCGCGAACGCCTGGCTCGGATCGGCCGCCCAGGCGTCGTGGACGAGGACGTCCGGGCTGCCCGCCGGGACCACCTCGAGGCTGCCGTCCGGCGCCCGTCGAACGGCCTTGTCGCCCTCGGTGCCGAAGACAAGGGGCTCGCCGTGGGCCAGCTTCAGCGTCACGTCGTCCCGGCTGGTCCGCTCCTTGAGCGCGTCGAAGGCGCCGTCGTTGAAGATGTTGCAGTTCTGGAAGATCTCCACGAAGGCGGTGCCGGGGTGCTCTGCGGCCGCGCGCAGCACCGAGGTCAGGTGCGCCCGGTCGGAGTCGATGGACCGTCCGACGAACGTGGCCTCCGCCCCCAGCGCCAGCGACACGGGGTTGTACGGCCGGTCCAGCGAGCCGAACGGCGTCGACTTGGTGATCTTGCCGATCTCGGAGGTGGGGGAGTACTGCCCCTTCGTCAGTCCGTAGATCCGGTTGTTGAACATGAGGATCTTCAGGTTGACGTTGCGGCGCAGCGCGTGCAGCAGGTGGTTCCCACC
>NZ_CDWRCM010000001.1:48312-49523 GCF_977927585.1 Frankia sp. CcWB2
CGGTGGCGAGAATGGCGTAGTCGCCGCATCCCGGGCACCACCGCACTTCCTGGTCGGAGGTGAAGTCCTTGCGGCTCTGCTGGGCCGGCGCGGCCGGCACCAAGTCGAGCAGCCGGTTACTGATGCCGCTGCGATTCGTCGTGACGGTCACTGGTTGATCACGTCCTCCAAGACGCCCGCCAGTTCCGCGGCCTTGAAGGGCAGCCCGCGAACCTGGTTGTAGCCGATCGCGTCGACGAGGTACTCGGCCCGGATCAGGGTCCGCAGCTGCCCGAGGTTCATCTCGGGAATCAGCACCTTGTCGTACGACCGCAGGATGTCCCCGGTGTTGGCGGGGAAGGGGTTGAGATGACACAGGTGTGCCTGAGCGACGTGCATACCCTCGGCGCGGACCCGGCGGCAGCCGGCCGCGATCGGGCCGTAGGTGGAGCCCCAGCCGAGGACGAGTAGCCGGGCCTGCCCGGACGGGTCCTCCACCTCCAGCGGCGCGACATCGTTCGCGATGCCGTCGATCTTCGCCGCGCGCAGCCGCACCATCCGGTCGTGGTTGGCCGGATCGTAGGAGATGGCACCCTGGCCGTCCGACTTCTCGATGCCGCCGATACGGTGCTCCAGGCCCGGCGTGCCGGGGACCGCCCACGGCCGGGCGAGGGTCTCCGCATCACGCAGGTAGGGCCAGAACTCCGGCCCCTTCGGCCCGGTGTGGTTCGGCTCGGTGGCGAAGGCGACGCTCAGGTCCGGCAGCTCCGAGCGGGTCGGCAGCAGCCACGGCTCCGAGCCGTTCGCCAGGTAGCCGTCGGAGAGCAGGAACACCGGCGTGCGGTACTTGGTAGCCAGGCGGGCGGCCTCGATCGCGGCGTTGAAGCAGTCCGCCGGGGAGCGCGGCGCGACGATCGGAACCGGAGCCTCGCCGTTGCGGCCGAACATCGCCTGGAGCAGATCGGCCTGTTCGGTTTTGGTGGGCAGGCCGGTGGACGGGCCGCCGCGCTGGATGTCGACGATCATGAGCGGCAGTTCGAGGCTGACCGCGAGGCCGATGGTCTCGCTCTTGAGCGCGACACCCGGGCCGGAGGTCGTCGTCACGCCGAGCGACCCGCCGAAGGAGGCGCCGAGCGCGGCGCCGATGCCGGCGATCTCATCCTCGGCCTGGAAGGTCCGCACGCCGAACCGCTTGTGCCGGCTCAGCTCGTGCAGGATGTCCGAGGCCGGGG
>NZ_CDWRCM010000001.1:50010-60166 GCF_977927585.1 Frankia sp. CcWB2
GATCGGGTAGGAGCCGAGGAACACCGGCAGGCCGGTCAGCTCGCCGGCGGCGATCAGACCGTAGGACAGTGCCGTGTTCCCGGTGATCCGTCGGTAGGTACCGGCCTTCATCCGGGCCGGCGCCACCTCGTAGGTGACCGAGAAGGACTCGGTGGTCTCGCCGTAGTTGAAGCCGGCTCGGAAGGCCGCGACGTTCGCCGCGGCGATCTCGGGCCGTTTGGCGAACTTCTTCTCCAGGAAGCCGACGGTGCTCTCGGTCGGCCGGTGGTAAAGCCAGCTCATGAGGCCCAGGGCGAACATGTTCTTCGCTCGTTCGGCCTCCTTCTTGTTGACCCCGGTACCGACGCCCTCGGCGGCGTGCACCGCGTTGATGGTCATCGAGGTGAGCGGCACCCGATGCACCGTGTAGGCATCCAGCGTGCCGTCGGCCAGCGGATCCGTCGTATAGCCGGCTTTCTTGAGGTTGCTGCCGGTGAATGCATCGGTGTTGACAATGAGATTGGCCCCAGGCGGCAGGTCCTTCAGATTCGCCTTCAGGGCCGCCGGGTTCATTGCGACCAGTACGTCCGGTGCGTCACCCGGGGTAAGAATGTCGTGATCGGAAAAATGTAGCTGGAAGCCGGACACGCCGGCCGGCGTGCCGGCTGGGGCGCGGATTTCGGCAGGGAAGTCCGGAAGCGTCGACAGGTCGTTGCCGAATGCTGCCGTCTCGCTGGTGAACTGTTCTCCGGTGAGCTGCATACCGTCGCCGGAGTCGCCCGCGAAGCGCACGACGACCCGGTCGAGCCGGCGGGTCTCCCTCTCCCTGACCTGCTCTGACACCTTCAGTGACCTCCTCGGGTACCGTTCCAGCCTACCGGCCGTATCAATGATGCGCGCGCACCGTACCGCCGAGTTCGATCGCTCCATCCTCGTGGACGATCGACGATCGACCTCGGTCTCCGCATCCGTCGCGCCGTATGGTGATTGTTTGCCAACTCTACGTATATAGTCTTTGTCGTTGCGATCGTCCGGCTGGCGGGCCTTGACCCTGATATCGCTGGTCAGAAGGGGTGTACCGCCCGATGGAGATGATCGGCCGGATCCGGTTCAATGCGCTTCCGGTAATGCTTTCCACAATTTCGGGGGAGGCCTGGCGTGTCAGGGAATCGACAGGGTGATCTTTGTGTCGGGCGCCCGGAGCGGTGAGCTCGCTCTTGCCGGCGACCTGGCCTGATCCGAGATGTTGCCGACTGTAGTCGCCTGGTGGCTTGTGGCTGTATGTCCGGTGAGGCCCGGCGTCGGGGCATGGTGGCCGTGCGGGTGGCCGGGGTCGGCGGGTGGTCAGGTATCAGGGGCGGCCCGCTCAGAAGCGGGGAGCATCGGGACATGACGCATAGCCCGGACGAGCAGTCGGATGCCGCGAGCGGTCCGGATGACGGTCGGCCCGACGCCGCACCTTCGTTCACGGCCGCGAGCGATGGGCCGCGGGAGGCCAGGCCGCGGGAAAAGGTGGGAATCGTCGGGCCGGGCCGGGCCGGCACGGCGCTGGGCCTCGCCCTGGCGGCGGCCGGATATCCGGTAGTGGCCGTGGGAGTGCGCTCGCCGTGGCACCGATCGAGGGCCGTGAACCTGTTCCCGGACGCGTGGGTCGGCGGGGCGGCCGAGGTCGCCGGGCGGGCCGAGGTCCTCCTCGTCGCCGTGCCCGATGACGCGATCGGGCCGGTCGTCATGGACCTGGCCGCGGCGGGAGCCGTCGGGCCCGGCCGGACACTCGTGCATCTCAGCGGGCGCCACGGTCTGGGCGTCCTGGCGGCCGGCGGTGACGTGGGCGCGGCCCGTATCGCGCTTCATCCGATCATGACCCTGCCGGGGATCATCGAGGACTCCGCTCTCCTCGCCGGTGTCCCGTTCGGGATCACCGCCGATCCCGTGGCCGAGGGGCTGGCCCGCCGCCTGGTCACCGACGTCGGCGGCATCGCTCTGCCCGTCGCGGATGACCGGCGGGATCTTTACCACGCCTCTCTCGTGCTCGGCGGAAACTTCCTGACCACCCTGGTGGCGGCTGCCGGCGAGGTGCTGGCCGCGGCGGGCGTGCCCGATCCGGCCGCGGCGCTCGGTCCGCTGTTGCGGGCATCGCTGGCGAACACCCTGACCGACGGCTGGTCGGCGTCGACCGGACCGGTGCGGCGCGGTGATCTCGGCACCGTCGTGGCACATCTGACCGCGCTCGACCGGCTGGATCCACGGATCGCCGCCGTGTACCGACGATTGGCGATCTTTACCGCGGAGGAGCTCGAACGGGTCGGGCTGCTCGACCCGGCCGTGGTCGCACGTCTGCGCGAAGCCGTCCCGGACGAGCTCGGTGACCGACCGGGCAAGGCCCGCCGGGGGCCGGCGGCTGTACGGGCCGGGGGCGACGGTGGCCACACGCCCGACGGGAACGTTCCGCCAGCGCCGTCGCGTTGAGACAGGTGTACCGGTTCGACAGGACGGACACTTGATCGCCATGCCACACCGCCACTTCAACGGTCTGAAGACCGCGCTGCTGCTGGGCGTGCTGTCCGCCGCCATCATCGTGGTGGGTTCGCTGTTCGGGCGCGGAGGTCTGGTCATCGCGCTCGTGCTCGCGGTCGGTATGAACGGCTTCGCCTACTTCTTCTCCGACCGGATAGCCCTGCGGGCCATGCGGGCCTATCCCGTGACACAGGTCGAGCAGCCCCGGCTCTACGCGATCGTCGGGGATCTCGCCCGCAATGCCCGGATGCCCATGCCGCGGCTGTACCTCAGCCCGACCCGGGCGCCCAATGCCTTCGCCACCGGCCGTAACCCGCGAAACGCGGTGGTCTGTTGCACCGAGGGCATCATGGAGATTATGGACGATCGTGAGCTACGCGGCGTTCTCGGTCACGAGCTCAGCCATGTCTACAACCGGGACATCCTGATCGCCTCGGTGGCCGGGGCCCTTGCCAGTATTATCGTCTATCTGGCGAATATGGCTCAGTTCCTGGCCATCTTCGGCGGGCGGGACGATGAGGACGGTCCCGGCATCTTCGAGCTTCTGCTGCTGATGATCTTGGGCCCCGTCGCGGCGGCGATCATCCAGCTCGCGATCAGTCGGTCCCGGGAGTACCAGGCCGACGAGTCCGGCGCGACGCTCACCGGTGACCCGATCGGGCTGGCGAACGCGTTGCGCAAGCTGGACGCCGGCACCGCGGCGCGGCCCCTGCCGCAGACCTCCAAGCTCGGCCCCGCCGCCGCGCTCATGATTGCAAATCCGTTCCGGGGTGGGGGGGTCGGGAAGCTGTTCTCCACTCATCCACCCATGAACGAGCGGATCGCGCGTCTCGAACAGATGTCACGCATGAATCCGTATCGGTGACCGGGCCTGATGACCACGATGTTGTCCGCGGCGCGTCGCCGCGGCAACACCCCGAAGTACTCGGAGTACGCTTTAACCCTGAACCGCTAACCGCGAACTGCCGGCCGAAACGGCGTCGGTTCACAACCAGGACCGCGGCGGAGCAAACCCCCCAGGTTCCGCCGCAAGCACCCCGCCCGAAACCCCCATCGGGCGGGGTGCGCCCTGTCTTGAGCTTTTCCGTCGCGTCAGCGGTAGTTGACGAACTGGAGGGGAACTTCGAAGTCCTCGGCTTTAAGCATCTGGATCACGCGTTGCAGGTCATCGCGCTTCTTCCCGGTCACCCGTAGCTGATCACCCTGGATCTGGGCCTGTACCCCTTTCGGGCCATCCGTCCGGATCTTTTTGGCGATGGCCTTGGCCTTGTCCTCCGCGATGCCCTGCTGAACGGTGACGGGCAACCGGAACTCCTTGCCCGACGGCTTGGGCTCCTCGAAGGTCAGGGCCTTGAGGGAAATGCCGCGTTTGACGAACCTCTCCTGAAGCACGTCGAGCACCGCCTTGACCCGCTCGTCCGTGTTCGCTACAAGCAGAATCGACTCGCCGGACAGCGTCGCGGATGCGCCGGTGTCACGGAAGTCGAAGCGGGTCCGGATTTCCTTGACCGTCTGGTTGACGGCGTTGTCTATCTCCTGGGCGTCAACTTTGCTGACGATGTCGAAGGGTGGATCTGCTACGTGTGCGGACCTCCTGGCCGGTTCGATGTGGGTGAGGATCGTGTGGAGTCGGGCGCTGTGCGTGATCGTGGTGCGCGGCCTTCGTCTCGTGAGCCGCTACTCACCGTTGTAATCGATCGTCGGCGGCTGCGGCGGGGTGGTGCGGCATCACGATGCTCCGTCGGGACCGGTATGCTTCTCCACGACGGCAGGTTGCCCGAGCGGCCAAAGGGAGCGGTCTGTAAAACCGTCGGCTCAGCCTACGATGGTTCGAATCCATCACCTGCCACCATCCCGCAGTTCCCGGGGATCATGCTTCTGTACAGGCTCGGATCCACAGGCTCGGATCCACAGGCCCGGGGCATCGCTCCGGGCCTGTGCGCGTGCGGTCGCGGATGCTCCTTGTCGCCGGGCGGTCAGGTGTTCGCGGCGGCATCCAGGTCCGCCCGGGTCAGGACGGGGTGCAACGTCAGACCGAGCTCGGCGAGTCTCTCCCGGCAGCCCTCCTGCCGGTCGATCACGCAGAGCGCGTGTTCCACGACCGCTCCGGCATCCCGCAGTACCCGGGTCGCGTCGAGCACGGCACCACCGGAGGTGACCACGTCCTCGATGAGGACGACGTGGCGTCCGGTGACGTCGCCGCCCTCCGCGATGCGTCGGGTGCCGTATTCTTTGGCCTTCTTCCGGACGAACCGGGCGGGCAGGCCGGTGCGATGGGAGAGCAGAGTCGCGAGGGGCACTCCGCCGAGTTCGAGTCCGGCGAGGATCTCCGCGCCGGGCGGCACCAACTCGGTGAGTCCGGCCACCACCGCGGCGAGCAGCGCCGGGTCGGCTTCGAAGAGGTACTTGTCGAAGTACTCGGTGCTTGTCCGACCCGACCGGAGCAGGAATGTCCCGGTCAGATGGGAAGCAGCCCGAACCTGGGCGGCCAGCGCCGCGTTGTCGTTCACGTCTGCTCACTCTAGGACCGGTTCCCAGCCGGGATGCCGGCCGCAGACGGTCACCGGTGGTCGTTAAACAGTCACCGGTGACCGGTGACCAGAAACCGTGGCTCGTGGGCCGCCACGGCCGGGGCACTACCGTGGCCTCATGTCGTCGGCTGAGGCGGAGCGCGCGGTCCCGCTGTTCGTCTACGGGACGCTGCTGTTCCCCGAGGTCGTGCGGGCGCTCATCGGACGCGTGCCCCAGGCGGGGCCCGCTACGGTCACCGGCTGGCGGGCCGCCCGGCTGCGTGACCGGCTCTATCCGGGCCTCGTGCCCACGGCCGAGGCGGACGGGCCGGATCGGGCCACCGCCGGCCTCGTCCTCTTGGGGCTCGCCCCACGGGAACGGGCGATCCTCGATGCCTTCGAAGGCGAGGCCTACGAAGCCCGTCCGCTAGTCCTGGCCGACGGGCTACCCGCCATGGCCTACCTTTGGCGCGATCTCGCCGAGGCGATGCCGGAAAACTGGGACGCCCGCGTCTTCGCCGACCGTCATCTCACCGACTACGCCCTGCGATGCGTCACCTGGCGGGCGGGGCTGGCAGATCCGGCACCCTGACCGCGAGCTGACCGCGAGCCGCCGTTCAGCCGGTGGTGGGCGGCCGCGGACCCTCCTCGCGCCGGATGCCGCCCCCGGAGGTCACCCGGGTGCCACCGGTCTCGGCGAGGCGACCGACTCCGGCCTCACGCCCGGCGGAGACCCCGGCCTGGTCGCTCGGATACGGCTCCTCGTACCCGGCTCTGGCCCGAGGAGCATCGTAGGTGCACAGTGCGTAGATGACGACTACGTCGATCGCGATGATGACGACAGACCAGACCGGGAACGCTGCAAGGAACGCCAGCTGCCCGATGGCGTTGATCGCCGCGATTGCGACACCTCCCCAGCGGGCGGCCTCGTTACGGGCCGCGATGCCGAAGGCGATCAGTATCTCGACGACGCCGACCACGATCCACAACCAGCCCCAGAAGGTGGTGTCGGCGTAGATCACGCTGGCCCCGCCGTTGAGGTTGTTCACTACGACGGTGTAGTCGCGCAGGGACGCGATGCCGTAGATCAGGTTGTGGAAGCCGACGATGAACATGATGACGGCGGCGAAGGTGAGCCATCCGTTCAGCGGGCGTGCCACCCGTGTTCCTGCCATCTCATCCTCCCCGGTCGTACTCGCGGCGGATCGCTCTGCCCGCATGGTGCGGTCCGTCGTTGTTCGGTGGTCATACGACTACCTCTCCGCCGCGTAGGTGCGATACCCACGGTAGACCGCCGTCACCCATCGTCGTGTCCGTCGGGCCGGAGATGGTTCTTGCCGGCCCGGGACACGATCAGGGAGCGATGCCGGCGCCACCCGCCGCACCCACGCCACTTCTGCCGGTCCCACTCTTGCCGGCGGGCAGTGTCGTGACCGCGTTCGTCGCCGCGCTCCAGCGGAGCTTGCCGAACTGGAAGGCGCTCTCCCGTCCGCCCGGGACCGAGTACTCGTCGGTGATCGGAGGCCCGAGGCTCGACGTCGTGCCACCGAGGCCCAGATAGGTCTGCAGGATGCGGCCGTGGACCTCGTGCGCGCCGATGGCCGGGTGCCAGTAGATCCAGCCACCCTGGAACCTCGCCTGAAGCGTCTCCGAGGCCGTGGCGTACTCGACACCGCTCACTGGTCGGTGCAGGAAGCTGTTCGTTCCGCCCAGCTCCAGGAACTTTGTCGCGATGGATCCGTGCAGGGCCCGTACGCTGGTCGCCACGGACCAGAAGGCCAGGCCGTTGGAGTATCGCTGCCAGCGACCGCCACCGCCGGCGGGCAGTTCGCTGTCGACGGGCGTCCCAACGGCCAGACGGTTCAGCCCGGCGGTCGCGTACCACTTCTCGATCTCGCTGTGGGTGCCGTCGGCCTGTGCGGCGAGCGCGGTCGGCGTGCAGCACAGCACGTTCAGATCGACGTTGCCCATGATCCCCGGGACATTTCCACTCGAGGTGTACTGCCACAGCGCCCACTTCGTCCAGCCGCCGGGCAGCCAGCCCGGGGTCGCCTTGTTATTGTAGATGGCGAACCAGAACGGATACCGGGCGAAGCTGTGGTCGTCCGCCAGTTTCTTGGTCCAGAACGAGCGGTACGTGTAGAGGATGGGCGCCCGGCCGGTCTCGGTCTCGATCTTCTCGAGGAACGCCCTCGTCCAGGCGGCCAGCGTGGCGGGATCGAGTCCTCCGTCGTCCTCGAGGTCGAGCACGGGGGCCAGCTGCCCGGCGGCGCGGGTCAGCCCGCTCACCGTGATAAAGCGCTGTGCCTGGTCCACTGCGGTCGAGATCGGCCGCGCCGGCCGCGCGTAGTGATAGGCCCCGACCACCAGACCGGCCTTGGCGGCCGCCTCCCGGTCCGCGGCAAAGTACGGATTGGTGTAGTTCGTTCCTTCGGTGGCCTTAATGATCGCAAAGCTCAGGCCGGAGCCGCGCGCTGCGATCCAGTCGATGGGGCTGCCGCCGGGATGCTGCCAGGAGGCCACGTCGATCCCCCGTGGCCAGGTCGGGGACGGCACCGCGCTCTGGGCGACTCCGGTGGTCGCGGTCAACGCCCCCGCGGTGATGGCCAGCGCCGCGATGCTCGTCACCCGCGGGGGGAGGGGGATCGGCAGCAGGGACGGGCGGGTGTCGACCCGCCGCCGCGCCGACCCCGACGGAGGGCCGTGACCTTCTTCATCCGGGCGGCCAGGCGTGGGGGCGGTGGTCGGCAGAGCGGTGGTCGGCAGGGTGGTGGTCGTCGGCACGGTGTCGTCGGCGGTGGGACCGGGCCGGACCTTGCGCGTCGTCGGATACCGGCTGGAACGGTGCGTAGGACGCATGGGCAACCCTCGATGCTCGGGAGGCGATGCTGGGGAGGCTCGCCAGGCAGTTGGCTACGCCGGCAGCG
The DNA here is from genome assembly GCF_977927585.1 of Frankia sp. CcWB2. Lineage (NCBI taxonomy): Bacteria > Bacillati > Actinomycetota > Actinomycetes > Frankiales > Frankiaceae > Frankia > Frankia sp. CcWB2. Next base: position 57,944 of record NZ_CDWRCM010000001.1, read on the forward strand.
GCGCACCAACAGGTGCTCCATACGCTAAGCATCGAAGAGATTACTTACAGCTATCAGCGTGAGTGGCGTCCAAGTAGGTTGCTACGGCTAGTTGTTCCCGCCGGCAATCTCCGCATGTTTCGATGGAACGGAGTGAGGGTCGGGCGTACTGGCGTGCCATGGGGCGGACCTGGCGACCAGGACGGGGGGGTCGTTTCCGACCCGCGTAGCGCCGACGTGGCCTACGGAGGCCCTCGCGCCGGTCGCCGGGGAGGATCGGTCGCCGGGGAGGATCGGTGGGTTCGGGGGCGAAGCGGGTGAGGGGGCCACCCAACCCCGCCCGTCGTCGTGTAATCTGAGCTCCGCGACCTCGCCCCTTTAGCTCAGTCGGCAGAGCGTCTCCATGGTAAGGAGAAGGTCTACGGTTCGATTCCGTAAAGGGGCTCCACGTTCCGCCTTCGGGTGGGTTCGTGTCCGGGGGGATGTCCGCCGGTCCTCCCGCGGGGTAAGATGTTGGTCGGGCCGCCGCAACCAGGTGGACCATCCCAGCGGTGTAGCTCAGTCTGGCAGAGCAAGCGGCTCATAATCGCTGTGTCGCCGGTTCAAGTCCGGCCACCGCTACCAGCAGGGTGCGGCCTGCCGCGAAGCCCGTGCGGGATCGCGGTTCGCCACGCCGCCCGACCTGTTCAGTAACCGACTCAGGAAGAGGCATCACGCCGTGGCCGCCACCGATGTCCGCCCGAAGATCACAATGGCGTGTCAGGTGTGTAAGCACCGGAACTACATCACGCGCAAGAACCGTCGCAACGACCCGGACCGCCTCGAACTGAAGAAGTTCTGCCCGAACTGCGGCAAGCACACGGAGCACCGCGAGACGCGCTGACGTCGTTCTGGCGGCTGCCCATCGGCGCGTCCGGGCGCCTGTCCCCACGTGGACAGGCGGGGTGGCGGGGTCGCTGAATCCTTCGTGTACTTATCTACGTTCCGCCCCGGTAGCCGGTCAGGGAAGTCCTGGGCCGGCTAGCTGGCATGCCGGCCCAGATTATCGACCGGTGGCGGGCGATGTGGTAACCACGTAGAGACACCCTGGTCATCCCGCTGATGGCGCGATCGGAGTTGCGATGCCGCTCAATCAGGACTTCGTGGGACGAAGCTCGGTCTCCTCCGTCCCGTTCCAGGTCGGGCGCGAGCACATCCGGCGGTTCGCCGAAGCGATCGGGGACGACAACCCGCTGTACCACGATCTGGAGGCCGTGAAGGCCGCTGGTTATCCCGATCTCGTGGCCCCACCCACGTTCCTCATCACAGTGATCCCCGGAACCCTCGGGGTGTCCACCGACGATCCGGAGCTCGGCCTCGACTTCTCCCTGGTCGTCCACGGCGAGGAACGTTTCGTGTTGCTTCGGCCGGTGGTGGCCGGCGACGAGCTGATCTGCACCTCGACCCTGACCGGCATCCGGTCCGTGGGGACCAACGAGGTGCTCGTCGTCAACTACCAGTTCGCCACGATCTACGGAGAGCAGGTCGCCACCGGCGTGTGTGGGCTGGTCTCGCGCGGGACGGCTCCGCCGAGGCACCGATGACACCTTTGCCGACAGGGTTGCCGGCAGTCCCGCCGGCCCCGCTCGGCTCCGGCGACCGCGCGTTGCGCACGTTCCGGGCGACCCCGGGCGTCCTCACGATCTGGAGAACGATGACCGCCACGGTGAGCTACGACGACGTCGAGGTCGGCACCGAGCTGCCGGAGCGGCTTTTCCCGTTGCGCCGGGATGATCTTGTCCGGTATGCCGGTGCATCCGGCGACTTCAACCCCATTCACTGGAGCGATCGGGCGGCCGCCGAGGCCGGCCTGCCGGGAGTGCTGGCGCACGGCATGCTGACCATGGCTACGGCCGCGCGGCTGGTCACGGACTGGCTTGGGGACCCAGGCGCCGTGGTCGAGTTCGGGGTGAAGTTCTCCTCCCCGGTGATCGTTCCCGACGACGGTGTCGGCGCGACGGTGTCCGTGCGTGGCGTGGTCGAGAAGAAGCTCGACGACAACCTGGTAGTGGTGAATCTCACCACCCGATGCGACGGCAAAAAGGTCTTGATGGCGGCCCGGGCGACCGTCCGGCTGCGCTGAGGCCTGCCGCGCGGCGGGGGACTGGCCGCCGGGCTGCCCGGCGGCTTCAGGCCGCCTCGGCAAGCAGGGCGGAGAGGCGGCTGACTCCTTTAACGAGATCGTCGTCGCTCAGCGCGTAGGAC
>NZ_CDWRCM010000001.1:60527-66928 GCF_977927585.1 Frankia sp. CcWB2
GTCGAGCGAAGCCGGGAGTCCCGAAGGCCTCACCCGGCACGATCGCGACCCCGGCCTCCTCAAGGATCAGCTGGCACAGATCCGCGGACGTGGTGGGGGTACGGCCGCGCAGGGTGCGTCCGAGCACGTCCTGCACCGACGGATAGCAGTAGAACGCCCCGTCGGGCAGTGGGCAGCGGATCCCGGGCGTCTGCGACAGCAGACGGTGCATCGTCTGCCGGCGGCGGTCGAAGGCGGTACGCATCTTGGCGACCGCGTCCAGCGGGCCGGCGACCGCGGCGAGCGCGGCGGCCTGGGCGACGTTCGAGACGTTCGATGTCGCGTGGGACTGGAGGTTGGTCGCGGCGGCCACGGCGTCCGCCGGCCCGATCAGCCACCCGACCCGCCATCCCGTCATCGCGTAGGTCTTCGCGACCCCGTTGACGATGATGCAGCGTTCCGCGAGCTCGGGTACCTCGGCGAGGACGGAGGCGAACCTCGTCTCGCCGTAGACCAGATGCTCGTAGATCTCGTCGCTGATGACCCAGATCCCGGCCTGCTCGGCCCACCGCCCGATCGCGCGGATCTCCTCGGGGGTGTGGACGGCGCCGGTCGGGTTCGACGGGGAGTTGAACAGCAGAACCTTGGTCCGCGGGGTGCGTGCCGCCTCCAGTTGTTCCACCGTCACCCGGTACCCGGCTTCCGGACCGGTGACGACGTCGACCGGGACACCCCCGGCCAGCCGGATCGACTCCGGGTAGGTCGTCCAGTATGGGGCGGGCAGGAGCACCTCGTCCCCCGGGTCGAGCAGCGTCGCGAACGCCGCGTAGACAGCCTGCTTGCCGCCGTTGGTCACCAGGACCTGGCTCGGTGAGACGATCACCCCCGAGTCTCGGGCGGTCTTCTCGGCGATGGCCTGCTTCAGCTCCGGCAGGCCCGCGGCCGGGCTGTAGCGGTGCATGCGGGGCTCGCGGCATGCCTTCTCGGCGGCGGCGACGATGTGGTCCGGGGTCGGGAAGTCCGGTTCCCCGGCGCCGAACCCGATCACGTCGCGGCCCGCGGCGCGCATCGCCTTGGCGGTGGCGTCGACGGCGAGCGTTGCGGAGGGTGCGATTCCCCCGATGCGGTGCGAGATCCTGCTCATGGCCGCCATGCTGCCACGGCTGTCACATGTGTGTCGGATGCACGTCGGACGTACCGCGGGATCCGTCCGGACCCTCCGGCAACGGTCGGCCCGTCCGGCCGCATCCGTTCGAACCTCCGTGACAGGCTGCCAGCCCCCGCTGCCCCCCGCTGCCGCCTCGGGCCCCCGCTGCCCCTCGACGCGATCGCCGTACGCGGAGTCGCCGTACGCGGAGTCCAGGCGGCAAAGGGGTATGCTCGATCCGCTCGGGTACCCATTCCGGTACATCACCGTGCGGCTGAGCTATGCACTACGTCTGGGCTATGTGCTACGTAGCGCATAGCCGGGGTATGGTGGCGTAGCGGTCGCAAGGATCCGGGTGTGTGTCTAGGGGCGTGGCTCAATTGGTAGAGCACCGGTCTCCAAAACCGGCGGTTGCAGGTTCGAGTCCTGTCGCCCCTGCGCTGTTCGACAGCTGGCTGGTCCGATGACCTGACTGGTCCGATGACGCTGGTCCGATGACGGAGTGGGTGGAGTTGAGTGGCGACCGATACCCGTGACGCGGCACCGCGCCCCAAGCGGGCTACGCGTGCCGCGGGTCGACGTCGGTATCGGCCACTTGTGTTCATCCGCGAGGTCATGGCGGAGCTACGGAAGGTCGTCTACCCCGGGCGGAGTGAGCTGATCACCTATGTGCTGGTCGTGCTCGTCTTCGTCAGCGTGATGACGGCCTTCGTGGCTATCCTCGACTTCGGCCTCACGAAGGCGGTTCTCGCGGTCTTCGGCTGACGGGCCCCACCGGCCGGACAGGCCGGGGCCGAGGCAGGCGGTGGTCGCTGGAGCTGCCCGTCGGCGAGCGGGCTGCCCGTCCGGCCCCACGCCCGCGCAGCGCCGCTCCGCGGGTCCACAGCAGCAGAAGTGTTCACGAGAGTAAGGATCGTCCGCGTGTCCCAGTCGCCCGAGCACGCCTCTTCCGAGCAGGGGGAGGCCCTCGCCCGTCTCGATCCCCTCGCGGCGTTCGAGCACGACGAGGTGGCGAGCACGGACGCTGGCGCCGGTCTCGGCGGCGTCTACGCCGCCGCCGAGACCGATCCCGAGACCGATCCCGAGGGTGCTTTCCCGGCCTCCCCGGCGGTCGGGACGGTGCCGCCGGCCCTGACGGACGACGATGCCGACGACGCCGATGACCTGCGGCGGGCGATCGAGGACGCGCCCGGCGAGTGGTACGTCGTGCACTCCTACGCGGGGTACGAGAACAAGGTCAAGACCAATCTCGAGACCCGGATCTCCAGCCTCAACATGGAGGACTACATCTTCCAGATCGAGGTGCCCACCGAGGAGGTCCCGGTGGTCAAGAACGGCAAGCGGCAGCTTGTCCAGCAGAAGAAGTACCCAGGTTACATCTACGTCCGGATGGATCTGACCGATCAGTCGTGGTCGGCGGTCCGCAACACCCCGGGTGTGACCGGGTTCGTCGGGCTCACCAACCGGCCCTCCCCGCTGCGCCGGGAGGAGGTCCTCTCGATCCTCGCCCCGGCTGCGCCGAAGGAGAAGAAGGTCGAGACCGTCCGGGTGCAGGAGTTCGAGGTCGGCGAGTCCGTCACCGTCATGGACGGCCCCTTCGCCACGCTCCCGGCGACCATCAGCGAGATCAACCTCGACGCCCAGCGGCTGAAGGTGCTGGTCTCGATCTTCGGTCGGGAGACGCCCGTCGAGCTGCAGTTCAATCAGGTCGCGAAGATCTGATCCGCTCCGTAGAACCCCGGTAGGAAGACGAGCACATGCCTCCCAAGAAGAAGAAAATCACCGCGATCATCAAGCTCCAGATCAACGCCGGCAAGGCCACCCCGGCGCCGCCGGTCGGCCCCGCGCTGGGTCAGCATGGCGTGAACATCATGGAGTTCTGCAAGCAGTACAACGCGGCGACCGAGTCGCAGGCCGGCAACGTCGTGCCGGTCGAGATCACCGTCTACGACGACCGGTCCTTCACCTTCGTCACGAAGACCCCGCCGGCCGCGCGGCTCATCCTCAAGGCCGCGGGCGTGGAGAAGGGCAGTGGCACCCCGCACCGGGACAAGGTTGCCAAGCTCACCGCGGCGCAGATCCGCGAGATCGCCCAGACCAAGCTCCCGGACCTCAACGCCACCTCGATCGAGGCCGCCGAGAAGATCATCGCTGGTACCGCCCGATCCATGGGTATCACGGTCGGCGAGTAGTACGCCCTCGAGTTTCCCCCACCGCCGGACCGACCAGTGGGAGGGCGGCCGGGCGCAGGTGCCGGGTGGACAGGACGTGTCCACGTCGCCGCGCCCCTTCGACGGCCGTCCGCCATCACCACGAGGAGACAGACAGTATGAAGCGCAGCAAGGCCTACCGCGCCGCGGCCGAGAAGATCAACTTGGAGAACCTCTACAGCCCGCTGGAGGCGGTCCGCCTCGCGCAGCAGACCTCGACGACGAAGTATGACGCGACGGTCGAGGTTGCGATCCGGCTCGGGGTCGATCCTCGTAAGGCCGACCAGATGGTCCGTGGCACGGTCAACCTGCCGCACGGCACCGGGAAGTCCCCCCGCGTCGCCGTCTTCGCCGCCGGGGAGAAGGCCGCTGAGGCGAGCGCGGCCGGGGCCGACATCGTCGGTAGCGACGACCTGGTCGCCCGGATCCAGGAGGGCTTCCTGGAGTTTGACGCGACCGTCGCGACGCCCGACCAGATGGCGAAGGTCGGTCGGATCGCTCGGGTCCTGGGCCCCCGCGGCCTGATGCCGAACCCGAAGACCGGCACCGTGACGCTGGACATCGGCAAGGCCGTCTCCGACATCAAGGGTGGAAAGATCAACTTTCGGGTAGACAAGCAGGGTAACCTGCATATCGTCATCGGGAAGACGAACTTCACTGACACCCAGCTGATCGAGAACTACACGGTTGCCCTGGATGAGATCGTCCGGGTGAAGCCGTCCGCGGCCAAGGGCCGGTACCTGAAGAAGGTCACCTTCACGACCACCATGGGCCCGGGTATCCCGGTCGACCCGAACCGCACCCGCAACCTGCTCGACGAGGGTGCCGCCGCCTGATCCGGCCCGTCCGGAGGCACCGCCGCGCGAAGCCATGCGTGCGGCCGCCGGGCGGGCGAACAGCGACGAACAGCCGCGGACAACAATCGCGTACACTGATATCCAGTTCCACACCGAAGACCGCTGGTTGCCGTCTCCGTTCCCGTCGAGGGTCACTCCTCGTCCGGTTCGACCGACGGCCGAAGGCCCCGGGTTCTCCGGGCGGCCCGCGCAGGTGACGGACGGGAAGCTCCGTGGCGGATGCACGCTACCGGGTGACGCACCCGGTAGCGCCACCGCCGCCCTTCACGCCCCGTGCGCCTGCGCCGGGGCGTTCGTCATGTTCCGGGGGCGTTTCCGGATGACCAGCCGACACCCCGAAGGAGCCCCATGGCGAAAGCTGAGAAGACCGCCGCGGTGGCGGAGATCGTCGAGGAGCTCCGTGGCTCGACCGCCGCGGTGCTCACGGAGTACCGCGGTTTGACGGTGAGCCAGCTCACCGAGCTGCGGCGTGCCCTCGGCGAGGGCACGCGCTACTCCGTGGTCAAGAACACTCTGACCAAGATTGCGGCGGAGCAGGCCGGGGTCACCGGACTCGACGACCTGTTCGTCGGGCCGACCGCTGTCGCTTTCGTCAGCGGCGACCCGGTCGAGGCGGCCAAGGGCCTGCGCGACTTCGCTCGGGCGAACCCGGCATTGGTGCTCAAGGGCGGCTTCGTCGAGGGCAAGCCGATGACCGCCGACGAGATTCGCAAGCTTGCGGATCTCGAGTCCCGCGAGGTCCTGCTGGCGAAGCTGGCCGGGGCGATGAAGGGCACGCTGGCCGGGGCCGTCGGGCTCTTCGCCGCTCCGCTGTCCCAGGTGGCCCGGCTTGCGGAGGCGCTGCGCGAGCAGCGCGAAGGCCAGTCCGTCGGCGCCGCCGAGCAGCCGGCCGCCGAGGCTGCCGCCGAATAGCCGAACGGCGCCACCATGGTGCCGCCCCGAGGTCACAATCAGGTCGCTCGCAGTCACGAGCAGGCCACCCCGAATCAGGCATGACAAGGAAGGAACCGCCACCATGGCGAAGCTGTCGACCGAAGAGCTGCTGGACGCCTTCAAGGAACTGACCCTGCTGGAGCTCTCGGAGTTCGTGAAGCAGTTCGAGGAGACCTTCGGCGTCACCGCCGCGGCTCCGGTCGCCGTGGCCGCAGCCCCGGCCGCCGATGGTGCGGGCGGCGAGGCGCCGGCCGCCGAGGAGCAGGACGAGTTCGACGTCATCCTTGAATCCGTCGGTGACAAGAAGATCCAGGTCATCAAGGAGGTCCGTGCGCTGACCAGCCTCGGGCTGAAGGAGGCCAAGGACCTCGTCGACGGGGCTCCGAAGCCGGTCCTGGAGAAGGTCGCCAAGGAGGCGGCGGACAAGGCGAAGGCGGCCCTCGAGGGCGCCGGCGCCACGGTCACCGTCAAGTAGTACCGGCAGTCCGAGCAGTACCGGCAGCACCTCGCTGCCCTGGGACGCCCCGCCCGGCGATGTCCGTCGCCGGGCGGGGCGTCTCTTGCGGCCGCTCGGCGTGGCCGTGGCGGACACCCCCGTGCCGGGGCACCTCTCTGCGGTGCCCCGGCACGTGCTGTCTGGAAGGCCCGGAAGGTCCACCGCAGGCGGCCCGATGCACAGATGGGCAGGTCGGGTCCGTTCGTGACGTTTTCCGAAGGGGGTTGACGGCCTCTGTGGATCGGAGTTCCATCAAGTTTGCGAACCCTCGTCGGGAGCAGATGCGGTGCGCTACGTCCTCCCTGCGTGGTCCCATCACGCAGATCCTTGCCAGCGGTGTGCCCTTCGGCTACACTGCTAGTTTGCGCTGCCCTTCTCGTTGTATCGACCTCGCCGACACCGTGCCGTTGGTGACGGTCGGCCCTGTTCGGGGGCTGGTATGCACCGTGAGGCGGTTCCGGTTACGTGGTCCGGAGCGGTACTCGCGGTCGGTCCGGGACGATGCGGAGGCGCGCTGGTCGTGCCGGAGTGTGGCACGGCTGTACGGCTGCCACACCGAGGACCCTGAGCGAGACCCTTGCCCATACACCGATCCGTTGTTCTCAGCGGACACTCGTGTCGCCGCGCGCACATGCCGTGGCGAGGCTTTCGCGTGCCCGTTGTCGGCCGCACATCCGCTACGCAGGACGCCCGGGGGTCGGCCTCCACGTCCCGCGGCCATCGTCTCACCGGTGGGGCACCCCCCGCCGCCGTTCCTGACAACCGTAGCGAGACACTGA
>NZ_CDWRCM010000001.1:67300-71041 GCF_977927585.1 Frankia sp. CcWB2
TCACCTGACCATTCCCCGACGGATACTTGACGTCCGCGACGCCAGCCCGACGATCAGGCCACCGGAAGGACCACCTTGGCCGCCTCGCGCTCTTCTTCCCGCATCTCGTTCGCTAAGATCATCGAGCCCCTCGAGGTCCCGGATCTCCTTGCTCTTCAGACGCAGTCCTTCGATTGGCTGATCGGTAGTGACGCCTGGGCGGAGCGGGTGCAGGAGGCCATCGATTCCGGCCGTGACGACGTTCCGATCACCTCGGGTCTCGAGGAGGTCTTCGAGGAGATCTCCCCGATCGAGGACTTCTCCGGCTCGATGTCACTGTCCTTTCGGGACCACCGGTTCGAACCGCCCAAGTACTCCGTGGAGGAGTGCAAGGACAAGGACATGACCTTCTCGGCCCCGCTGTTCGTCACGGCCGAGTTCACCAACAACACCACCGGCGAGATCAAGAGCCAGACGGTGTTCATGGGTGACTTCCCGCTCATGACCCCGAAGGGCACCTTCGTCATCAATGGCACTGAGCGCGTGGTGGTCAGCCAGCTCGTGCGCTCCCCGGGGGTCTACTTCGAGCGCAGCCTCGACAAGACCTCCGACAAGGACCTGTACTCCTGCAAGGTGATCCCCTCCCGGGGAGCCTGGCTGGAGTTCGAGATCGACAAGCGCGACACCGTGGGCGTGCGGATCGACCGCAAGCGCCGTCAGTCCGTCACGGTGCTGCTCAAGGCGCTCGGCTGGGACGAGGCCCGCATCCTCGAGCGGTTCGGTGACTTCCCGTCGATGCGCATCACCCTGGAGAAGGACCACACCGCCGGCCAGGACGATGCGCTGCTCGACATCTACCGCAAACTGCGCCCGGGTGAGCCGCCGACACGGGAGTCGGCGCAGACCCTGCTGGAGAACCTCTTTTTCAACCCGAAGCGTTACGACCTCGCCAAGGTCGGTCGCTACAAGGTCAACAAGAAGCTCTCCCTCGACGTTGCTCACGACATCGGCGTTCTCACCGAGAACGACATCGTCCGCACCATCGAGTACGTCGTCAAGCTGCACGCGGGCGCCGATCCGGCCGAGTACGAGGTCGACGACATCGACCACTTCGGCAACCGTCGCCTGCGCTCGGTCGGCGAGCAGATCCAGAACCAGGTCCGGCTGGGACTTGCCCGGATGGAGCGGGTCGTCCGCGAGCGGATGACTACGCAGGATGTCGAGGCGATCACGCCGCAGACCCTGATCAACATCCGGCCGGTCGTCGCCTCCATCAAGGAGTTCTTCGGCACCAGTCAGCTCTCGCAGTTCATGGACCAGACGAACCCGTTGGCTGGTCTGACTCACAAGCGTCGGATGAACGCACTTGGCCCAGGCGGCCTTTCTCGAGAGCGGGCGGGCTTCGAGGTTCGCGACGTGCACCCCAGCCACTACGGCCGGATGTGCCCGATCGAGACGCCGGAAGGCCCGAACATCGGTCTGATCGGCTCGCTGTCGACGTTCGCCCGGATCAACCCGTTCGGCTTCGTTGAGACGCCGTACCGCAAGGTCGTGGACGGCCGCGTCACCGACGAGATCGACTACCTGACCGCCGATGAGGAGGACCGGCACGTCAAGGCGCAGGCGAACGCGCCGCTACGGCCGGACGGAACGTTCGCGGAGGACCGTGTCCTGGTCCGCCGCAAGGGCGGTGAGGTCGAGTTCATCCCGCCGGATGAGGTCGACTACATGGACGTTTCGACCCGTCAGATGGTCTCCGTGGCCACTGCCATGATCCCGTTCCTCGAGCACGACGACGCCAACCGCGCGCTCATGGGCTCCAACATGCAGCGCCAGTCGGTGCCGCTGCTGCGCTCCGAGGCGCCGCTGGTCGGCACCGGGATGGAGGCCCGCGCGGCCAAGGATGCCGGCGACGTGGTCGTCTGCGCCCAGGCGGGGGTGGTCGAGGATCTCTCGGCCGACTACATCACTGTCATGCACGACGACGGCACCCGGCGCACCTACCGGCTGGCGAAGTTCCGCCGGTCGAACCAGGGCACCTGCATCAACCAGAAGCCGATCGTGAACGAGGGCGACCGGGTCGAGGCTGGCCAGGTCATCGCGGACGGCCCGTGCACCGACAACGGTGAGATGGCGCTCGGCAAGAACCTGCTGGTCGCCTTCATGCCGTGGGAGGGGCACAACTACGAGGATGCGATCATCCTGTCCCAGCGTCTCGTCCAGGACGACGTGCTGTCCTCGACCCACATCGAGGAGCACGAGGTCGACGCCCGCGACACCAAGCTCGGCCCGGAGGAGATCACCCGGGACATCCCGAACGTCGCCGAGGAGGTTCTCGCCGACCTCGACGAGCGGGGGATCATCCGGATCGGCGCCGAGGTCTCGCCCGGCGACGTCCTGGTCGGCAAGGTCACACCCAAGGGCGAGACCGAGCTGACCCCCGAGGAGCGCCTGTTGCGCGCGATCTTCGGGGAGAAGGCCCGGGAGGTCCGTGACACCTCGCTGAAGGTGCCGCACGGTGAGTCCGGCAAGGTCATCGGCGTGCGGGTGTTCTCCCGCGAGGACGGCGACGAGCTCCCGCCCGGGGTCAACGAGCTGGTCCGGGTCTACGTCGCCCAGAAGCGGAAGATCACCGACGGGGACAAGCTTGCCGGCCGGCACGGCAACAAGGGTGTCATCGCCAAGATCCTGCCCGTCGAGGACATGCCCTTCCTCGAGGACGGCACCGCCGTCGACGTCGTGCTCAACCCGCACGGCGTGCCGCGCCGGATGAACCTCGGCCAGATCCTGGAGACCCACCTCGGGTGGGTTGCCAAGACCGGCTGGCAGGTCGACTCCGGCACCGAGGACTGGAAGGAGCGGCTGCGCGGCATCGGCGCGGACGCCGCCCCGGCCGGCACCAACGTGGCGACCCCCGTCTTCGACGGTGCTCGCGAGGAGGAGATCACCGGCCTGCTCGACTCCACCCTGCCCAACCGCGACGGCGTCCAGCTGATCGGCTCCTCCGGCAAGGCCAAGCTGTTCGACGGCCGGACCGGTGAGCTGTATCCCTACCCGGTGGCGGTCGGCTACATCTACATCCTCAAGTTGCTGCACCTGGTCGACGACAAGATCCACGCCCGGTCGACCGGTCCCTACTCAATGATCACCCAGCAGCCCCTGGGTGGTAAGGCGCAGTTCGGTGGCCAGCGGTTCGGCGAGATGGAGGTGTGGGCGCTGGAGGCATACGGCGCCGCCTACGCCCTGCAGGAACTGCTGACCATCAAGTCCGACGACGTCGTGGGCCGGGTCAAGGTCTACGAGGCGATCGTCAAGGGCGAGAACATTCCGGAGCCCGGTATCCCGGAGTCGTTCAAGGTGCTCATCAAGGAGATGCAGTCGCTGTGCCTCAACGTCGAGGTGCTCTCCAGCGATGGCGTGCAGATCGAGATGCGTGACACCGACGAGGACGTCTTCCGTGCGGCGGAGGAACTCGGGATCGACCTGTCCCGGCGCGAGCCGAGCAGCGTCGAGGAGGTCTGACGGACGCCGGGGGTCCGACGCCCCCGCCCTGATGGGCGGCGAGGCCTCCGGCGGCTCCATCCGACTCCAGCGTCCCGACCGAGAAAGAGAGAGCAGGCGACAGTCTTGCTGGACGTCAACTTCTTCGACGAACTGCGCATCGGTCTCGCCACCGCGGATGACATCCGCCAGTGGTCGCACGGTGAGGTCAAGAAGCCGGAGACGATCAACTACCGCACCCTGAAGCCGGAGAAGGACGGA
>NZ_CDWRCM010000001.1:71281-73211 GCF_977927585.1 Frankia sp. CcWB2
CTTGGCGCCGAAGGACCTCGAGAAGGTCATCTACTTCGCCGCCTACATGATCACCAAGGTCGACACGGAGGCGCGTCACCGCGACCTGCCCACCCTCGAGGCCCGCATCGGCGTCGAGAAACAGCAGCTCGAGGACAAGAAGAACGCCGACGCGGAAGTCCGGCAGAAGCGGCTCGAGGCCGACCTCGCGCAGCTCGAGGCCGAGGGCGCCAAGGGTGACGCGCGACGCAAGGTCCGCGAGTCGGCCGAGCGCGAGATGCGCCAGATCCGGGACCGGGTGCAGCGTAAGATCGACGATCTCGACCGGGTCTTCGACCGCTTCAAGAACATGAAGGTCCAGGACCTGGAGCCGGACGAGCTGCTTTATCGCGAGCTGCGCGACCGCTTCGGTGCGTACTTCGACGGCGGCATGGGCGCCGAGGCGCTGCAGCGGCGGCTCGCTGACTTCGACCTGGGCGCCGAGGCCGAGTCGCTGCGCGAGACCATCCGCAGCGGCAAGGGTCAGAAGAAGGCCCGCGCGCTCAAGCGGCTCAAGGTTGTCTCGGCGTTCCTGAACACCCGCAACTCCCCGATGGGGATGGTGCTCGACTGCGTCCCGGTGATCCCACCCGATCTGCGCCCGATGGTGCAGCTCGATGGTGGCCGGTTCGCCACCTCGGACCTCAACGACCTGTATCGCCGGGTGATCAACCGGAACAACCGGTTGAAGCGGCTGCTCGACCTCGGCGCGCCCGAGATCATCGTCAACAACGAGAAGCGGATGCTGCAGGAGGCCGTCGACGCGCTGTTCGACAACGGCCGCCGCGGCCGGCCGGTCACCGGCCCGGGTAACCGTCCGCTGAAGTCGCTGTCCGACATGCTCAAGGGCAAGCAGGGCCGGTTCCGCCAGAACCTGCTGGGCAAGCGGGTCGACTACTCCGGCCGTTCGGTCATCGTCGTCGGTCCGCAGCTCAAGCTGCACCAGTGCGGTCTGCCCAAGCAGATGGCGCTGGAGCTGTTCAAGCCGTTCGTGATGAAGCGCCTGGTGGACCTCAACCACGCGCAGAACATCAAGTCGGCGAAGCGGATGGTCGAGCGGGCCCGCCCGGTCGTGTGGGACGTGCTCGAGGAGGTCATCACCGAGCACCCCGTGCTGCTCAACCGGGCGCCGACCCTGCACCGCCTCGGCATCCAGGCCTTCGAGCCGCAGCTCGTCGAGGGCAAGGCCATCCAGATCCACCCGCTGGTCTGCACGGCGTTCAACGCCGACTTCGACGGTGACCAGATGGCGGTGCACCTGCCGCTGTCCGCCGAGGCGCAGGCCGAGGCGCGGATCCTGATGCTGTCGAGCAACAACATCCTCTCGCCCGCATCGGGCCGGCCGCTGGCGATGCCGAGCCTCGACATGGTGACCGGGGTCTTCCATCTGTCCCGCCTGGCCGAGGGGGCGCTCGGCGAGGGGCGGTCGTTCTCCAGCGTCGCCGAGGCGCAGATGGCGTTCGACGCCCGGGAGATCGCCCTTCAGGCGAAGATCAAGGTGCGGTTGCGGGACACCACCCCGCCGTCGGACTGGGTCCCGCCCGCCGACTGGGTCACCGGGGACGTGTTCACCCTGGAGACCACGTTCGGCCGTTGCCTGCTCAACGAGGCGCTGCCGGAGGGCTACCCCTTCATCAACGCCCAGCTGAACAAGAAGGCACAGGCCGCGATCGTCAACGACCTGGCTGAGCGGTACCCGAAGATCCAGGTAGCGGCGACCCTGGACGCCCTGAAGAGCGCCGGTTTCTACTGGGCCACCCGGTCCGGGGTCACCGTCGCGATCGAGGACGTCGTCGCGCCGCCGAACAAGGCCGAGATCCTCGACGACTACGAGCAGCGTGCCGACCGGGTCCAGAAGCAGTTCGACCGCGGCTTCCTGTCCGATGAGGAGCGCCGCAGCGAGCTGGTCCAG
>NZ_CDWRCM010000001.1:73760-77849 GCF_977927585.1 Frankia sp. CcWB2
ATCTGGACCGAGGCGACCAACAAGATCGCCGAGGCGATGGAGGAGAACTTCCCGGCGACCAACCCGGTCTACGTGCTGGTCAACTCCGGAGCCGCTGGAAACATGATGCAGATCCGGCAGCTCGCCGGCATGCGTGGCCTGGTCTCCAACCCGAAGGGTGAGATCATCCCGCGGCCGATCAAGGCGAACTTCCGCGAGGGTCTGACCGTGCTGGAGTACTTCATCTCCACCCACGGTGCCCGTAAGGGACTCGCTGACACCGCCCTGCGCACCGCGGACTCGGGGTACCTGACTCGGCGGCTCGTCGACGTCAGCCAGGACGTCATCGTCCGCGAGGAGGACTGCGGCACCGAGCGCGGCATCCTCACCCGGATCGCCCGCAAGGGCGCCGACGGGGTGCTGGTCCGGGACCGGTACGCCGAGACCTCGGCGTACGCGCGGACGCTGGCTTCCGACGCGATCGACGCGAACGGCGAGGTCATCGTGCCCGCCGGCACCGACGCCGGGGACGTCGCGATCAGCCAGATCATCGAGGCCGGCATCGAGCAGGTGCGGGTCCGCTCGGCGCTGACCTGCGAGTCCCGGATGGGAGTGTGCGCCCAGTGCTACGGGCGCTCGCTCGCCACCGGCAAGCTGGTCGACGTCGGTGAGGCCGTCGGCATCGTCGCCGCGCAGTCCATCGGTGAGCCCGGCACCCAGCTGACGATGCGTACCTTCCACAGCGGTGGCGTCGCCGGCGACGACATCACCCAGGGCCTGCCGCGTGTCGTCGAGCTGTTCGAGGCGCGCAGCCCGAAGGGCAAGGCCCCCATCACCGAGGTCTCCGGCCGGGTGAAGATCGAGGAGACCGAGAAGACCTTCAAGGTCGTGGTGGTGCCGGACGACGGCAGCGACGAGATCGCCTACCCGGTCTCGCGGCGTTCGCGCCTGCGGGTCCGCGAGGGCGACCACATCGAGGTCGGCAGCCAGATCGTCGACGGTGCCGTCGACCCGCACGAGGTGTTGCGCATCCTCGGGCCGCGCCAGGTCCAGCTCCACCTGGTGGACCAGGTCCAGGAGGTCTACCGGTCGCAGGGTGTGTCGATCCACGACAAGCACATCGAGATCATCATCCGCCAGATGCTCAAGCGGGTGAACGTTCTCGAGTCGGGTGACACCACCCTGCTGCCCGGTGAGCTCTGCGAGCGGGCCCGGTTCGAGGCGGAGAACCGTCGGGTGGTGGAAGCCAGTGGCCAGCCGGCCTCGGCCCGCCCGGTCCTCATGGGGATCACCAAGGCGTCGCTGGCGACCGAGTCGTGGCTGTCGGCCGCATCCTTCCAGGAGACGACCCGGGTGCTCACCGACGCGGCGATCAACGCCCGGTCGGACTCGCTCGTCGGCCTGAAGGAGAACGTCATTATCGGAAAGCTCATCCCGGCCGGCACCGGGATCTCCCGGTACCGCAACATCCGGGTCGAGCCGACCGAGGAGGCACGTGCGGCGATGTACTCCGTCGGTGCCTACGAGGACGGCGGCGTCGATTACGGCGCGTTCGGCACGGGCTCCGGCCAGGCGGTCCCGCTGGACGAGTTCGACTACCGCAGCTCGGGAGACTTCCGCTGAGCAGGTCGCGAGGCTGACCGAGCGGAGCTGACCAGAGCCCGACCGAAGCCAGATCGATCAGGACCGGCCCGGCGCCCTCACCAGGGTGCCGGGCCGGTTGCGCGTCCAGGTCCGGAGCCCGCTGGTGGGACGGCGCGCAGAGGCGGAAATCGGTAGGATAGGGGCAGGCACCTGCGGTGGCGGTGGAAGGTAGCGGCGGTGTGATTCTGACCGGCGACCACGACGACCTGAGTCGGTTGGCCGCGCCTTATCGGACAGTGGCCATCGAATCGCTCCCCGGCAGTTGACGTGACCGGGGCTGGCCGTTTTATGACCGGGTGGACCGAGATTCGCCGGGAGCGAATGATCTACGAGGATGAGGCCATTCTCGTGCTAGACAAACCCGTCGGCATCTCGGTTATGGGAGAGCGGCACGACACCGATCTCGTCACCCTCGCCGGGGATGACGGCGAGGAGCTGTTCCCGGTGCACCGCATCGACAAGGTCACCTCGGGCCTGGTGCTCTTCGCCCGGCAGTTGCGGTTCCACGGTGATCTCACCCGGCAGTTCCAGCGCCGCACGGTGGACAAGCGATACCTCGTCCTGACCCGGACCCGTGGACTGCCCGCCTCGGGGACCATTGATCTGCCGCTGAGCGTGGGGCGCAAGAGTCGGGTCCGGGTGGCGGCGAACCGGGCCGACATCATGGCCGGCCTGGCGGAGATGGCCCCCTTGGCGGAGGTTCCCCGGGCAGGGCTTGCCCCGACCGGCGCGGGCGTCGGACGCTGGACGATTCCGCCCGCCGCGGTGTTCTCCCACGTCCGGACATACCCGTCCGTCACGACCTTCATCCGGGTATGGGAGGGCGGTGAGTACACCCTGCTCGCAGTCACGCCGGTCAGCGGGCGGCGCCACCAGATCCGGGTGCATCTGGCCTGGATCGGGCACCCGATCGAGGGCGATCCGCTGTTCGGCCGGGGTGCCACCGCCCGCACCCTGCTGCACTCGTGGCGGCTCGCCTTCGATGCGGCCTGGGCCGGCGGCTCCCGCATCGAGGTCGAGGCGCCCCCCGGAGCCGACTTCTGGGCCCCGGTACGCGCGCATCTGCCGGCCGGCCCGGCGGCGGCCCTCCTCGGGAACGTGGCGGGTGGGTCAGGAATAGGCGGTTTCGCGTAGCTCGCCGTAGACTCGGACCAGGTCGGGCAGCTGATAGTGCGCGTTCAGGCCGCTCGGATTGGGCAGGAGCCAGATGCCGGCGGGTCCCAGGGTCTCCGCCTGGCGGCCGACCTTCGCGCTGCGGCGCCCGAACCCGATCCGGTAGGCGGCCAGGCCGAGGAAGGCCACCCACCGGGGCGAGACCCGTTCGACGAGTTCGGTGAGCCGGGGCACGCCGGCGCGGACCTCGTCATCGCTGATCTCGTCGGCGCGCGCGGTGGAGCGGTGGACGAGATTGGTGATGCTGATGCCCCGGCGGGCCAGTTCGTCGGTCTCGCTGGGATGCAGCCGGCGTGGGGTGAAGCCGGCGAGGTGCAGCACCGGCCACAGCCGGTTGCTCGGCGTGCCGAAGTGAAAGCCGGTGGCCCCGGACTCGAGGGACGGATTGATCCCGCAGAGCAGCACGACGGTGGCCGGGGCGACCAGGTCCGGGACGGTGGTCCCGTAGGCCGCGAGCAGCTCGTCCCGGCTCGGCCGGCGTCGGGCGGGGGCGGCCGCGAATCGCGCGCCGGCTGCGTCAGACATGTCCTCGCGGGCCTCCGATGCCGGTATCGTGCTGTCCCGTACAGCGTGCCAGTAGGTGCAGCGTGCCAGTACGTGGGGCCGTGCTGCTGCCCGCCTGTGCCGCTCGTCGAGTGCATGCGCTTGTCGAGTGCCATAGTGCGCGCGGGGTCTGCGGGGGATTTCGCCGGACACCCCCGTTCGACACCTGACGCGGGCGTGGAGTACTGTTGAGCCCTGTGGTCGGAGTCCACGTGGCTCCGGCGTGCGTCCTGCACTTCGATGTGGCGCCGTGGTGCTCGCTAGGTTGACGTAAAGTCACTATTCGGGTATCCGTCGGCGACTGTCGAGCTCGATTCCGCGAAGCGGACGGGCGGGCTGGCGTGCCCCTCACCGGAACTGGATTACCGCATCGAGGTTCCGGTCGAATGGCGCGACACGCCCGACCGCGTGGGTCGGAGAAGCCGCTCGAGGACACTCCGGTGGGTCGGGTGCGGACCACAGCAGCAGGGAGGCCGGCGTACCGGTCTGGTTGCCCAAGGCAGTACGACGAGGCGTGACAGGAACGGGAGCGGCGTTGCCCACGATCCAGCAGCTGGTCCGCAAGGGCCGGCAGGACAAGGTCGAGAAGACCAAGACCCCGGCACTCAAGGGAAGCCCTCAGCGTCGTGGTGTGTGCACCCGCGTCTACACGACCACCCCGAAGAAGCCGAACTCGGCCCTGCGCAAGGTGGCCCGGGTCCGGTTGAACAGCGGGATCGAAGTCACCGCCTACATCCCCGGGGTCGGCCA
>NZ_CDWRCM010000001.1:77970-78902 GCF_977927585.1 Frankia sp. CcWB2
CAACCTGCAGGAGCACTCGATCGTCCTGGTTCGCGGTGGCCGAGTGAAGGATCTTCCGGGTGTCCGGTACAAGATCGTCCGAGGCGCTCTCGACACGCAGGGCGTCCGTAACCGTAAGCAGGCTCGTAGCCGCTACGGCGCGAAGAAGGAGAAGGGCTGATGCCGCGCAAGGGGCCTGCGCCCAAGCACGCCGTGGTGGTCGACCCGGTGTACGGGTCGCCGCTGGTGACCGCGCTGGTGAACAAGGTGCTGTTGAGCGGTAAGAAGTCGGTCGCGGAGCGCATCGTGTACGGCGCACTCGAGGGTGCGAAGAACAAGACCGGCAACGACCCGGTCGTCACGCTCAAGCGCGCGCTGGACAACGTCAAGCCGACGCTGGAGGTGCGTAGCCGCCGGGTGGGTGGTGCCACCTACCAGGTTCCGGTCGAGGTTCGCGCCGGCCGGAGCACCACCCTCGCGCTGCGCTGGATCGTCGGCTACTCCCGGGCTCGTCGCGAGAAGACGATGACCGAGCGGCTGATGAACGAGCTCATCGACGCGAGCAACGGCCTCGGCGCCAGCGTGAAGCGCCGGGAGGACACCCACAAGATGGCGGAGTCCAACAAGGCCTTCGCCCACTACCGCTGGTGATCCGAGATGCCATCTGACGTACATTCTTTGCTGGCCAGGACCCGCAATATCGGGATCATGGCCCACATCGACGCGGGCAAGACCACCACCACCGAGCGCATCCTCTTCTATACCGGTGTGAACTACAAGATCGGCGAGGTCCACGAGGGCGGCGCCACGATGGACTGGATGGAGCAGGAGCAGGAGCGGGGGATCACCATCACCTCCGCGGCCACCACCTGTATCTGGCGCGACCACACCATCAACATCATCGACACCCCCGGCCATGTCGACTTCACCGTCGAGGTGGAGCGCTCGCTGCG
>NZ_CDWRCM010000001.1:79194-81260 GCF_977927585.1 Frankia sp. CcWB2
GGTCCTCGACGGTGCGGTCGCGGTCTTCGACGCGGTCGCCGGAGTCGAGCCGCAGAGCGAGACGGTCTGGAAGCAGGCCGACCGTTACAACGTCCCGCGTATCGCCTTCGTCAACAAGATGGACCGGGTCGGTGCCGAGTTCCACCGCTGCGTGGAGATGATGATCGACCGGCTCGACGCGACGCCGGCCGTGATCCAACTCCCGTGGGGCGTGGAGGCCGACTTCCGCGGTGTCATCGACCTGGTCCGCATGAAGGGCCTCCTCTGGAAGACCGAGGACAAGGGCGCCTCCTACGAGACCGTCGACATCCCGCGGGATCACCTCGAGGCCGCGCAGGAGTGGCGCGACAAGCTCCTCGAGACCGTCGCCGAGAACGATGACGAGCTCATGGAGCTCTACCTCGAGGGTGAGGAGCCCTCCACGGAGCAGCTCATCGCCGCCCTGCGCCGCGCGACCCTGGCGAGCAAGGTCAACCCGGTGCTGTGTGGTTCGGCGTTCAAGAACAAGGGCGTCCAGCCCATGCTCGACGCCGTCGTCGACTTCCTGCCGAACCCGCTGGACATCGGCGCCACCGTCGGCCATGCGGTCGGCGGCGAGGAGACCGAGGTCCGCCGGGAGCCGAGCGAGGACGAGCCGTTTTCCGCGCTCGCCTTCAAGATCATGAGTGACCCGTACGTGGGTAAGCTGACCTATATCCGGGTGTACTCCGGCAAGCTGACCGGTGGTTCGCCGGTGCTGAACTCGACGAAGGACCGCAAGGAGCGCGTCGGCCGGATCCTGCAGATGCACGCCAACCACCGGGAGGACCGGGAGGGCGTCGGCGCGGGACAGATCGTGGCCGTGGTGGGGCTGAAGAACACCACCACGGGTGACACGCTCTGCGACCCGAACGCCCCGGTGATCCTGGAGTCGATGACGTTCCCGGCGCCGGTCATCCACGTCGCGATCGAGCCGAAGACCAAGGTCGACCAGCAGAAGCTGGGCGCCGCCATCCAGCGCCTCGCCGAGGAGGACCCGACCTTCCAGGTCCGCACCGACGAGGAGACCGGTCAGACGATCATCGCCGGCATGGGCGAGCTGCACTTGGACGTGCTGGTCGACCGGATGCGCCGCGAGTTCGGTGTCGAGGCGAACGTCGGCAAGCCGCAGGTGGCCTATCGGGAGACGATCCGCCGCAAGGTGGAGAAGGTCGACTACACCCACAAGAAGCAGACGGGTGGATCCGGCCAGTACGCCCGGGTGATCATCAACCTGGAGCCCTCCGGCGGCGACGGCGGCGGCTACGAGTTCGAGAACAAGGTCACGGGTGGTCGCATCCCCCGGGAGTACATCCCCTCGGTGGATGCGGGCTGCCAGGAGGCCATGGAGTTCGGTGTGCTCGCCGGCTACCCGCTGGTGGACGTCAAGGTCACCCTGCTTGACGGCCAGTTCCACGACGTCGACTCGTCCGAACTCGCATTCAAGATCGCCGGTTCGATGGCGTTCAAGGATGCGGCCCGCAAGGCCGACCCGGTGCTGCTCGAGCCTCTGATGGCCGTCGAGGTCACCACCCCCGAGGACCACATGGGTGACGTGATCGGCGACCTGAACTCCCGCCGTGGGCAGATCCAGGCGATGGAGGAGCGGGGCGGTTCCCGGATCGTACGGGCGCTGGTGCCACTGTCGGAGATGTTCGGCTACGTTGGTGATCTTCGGTCGAAGACCTCCGGCCGGGCGAGCTACTCCATGCAGTTCGACTCCTACGCCGAGGTTCCCGCGAACGTCGCCAAGGAGATCATCGCCAAGGCCCGGGGAGAGTGAACGCCCTCGCGGCGTGAGCAACACCCCTACCTGACTACACTGCACGACACCACCCGTCCTTGGAGGGACACCCGTGGCGAAGCAGAAGTTCGAGCGGACGAAGCCGCACGTCAACATCGGCACCATTGGTCACATCGACCACGGCAAGACGACCCTGACCGCGGCGATCACCAAGGTCCTGCACGACGCCTACCCGGACCTCAACCCCTTCACGCCGTTCGACCAGATCGACAAGGCGCCGGAGGAGAAGGCCCGCGGCATCACG
>NZ_CDWRCM010000001.1:81628-86449 GCF_977927585.1 Frankia sp. CcWB2
GGTGCCGCCCAGATGGACGGCGCGATCCTGGTCGTGTCCGCTACCGACGGCCCGATGCCGCAGACGAAGGAGCACGTGCTCCTCGCCCGCCAGGTCGGCGTGCCCTACATCGTCGTCGCCCTGAACAAGGCCGACATGGTCGACGACGAGGAGATCCTCGAGCTCGTCGAGCTGGAGGTCCGGGAGCTGCTGAGCTCGTACGAGTTCCCGGGCGACGACGTTCCGGTCGTCCGGGTCTCCGCGCTCAAGGCGCTGGAGGGCGACAAGGAGTGGGGCGCCAAGCTCCTCGAGCTCATGGCGGCGGTCGACGAGTCGATCCCCGAGCCGCAGCGTGACATCGACCGGCCGTTCCTCATGCCGATCGAGGACGTCTTTACGATCACTGGTCGTGGCACCGTGGTCACCGGCCGCGTCGAGCGCGGAATCGTCAAGGTCAACGAGACCGTGGAGATCGTCGGCATCAAGCCGGAGACCACCTCCACCACCGTGACCGGTGTCGAGATGTTCCGCAAGCTGCTCGACGAGGGGCGTGCCGGCGACAACGTCGGTCTGCTCCTGCGCGGTATCAAGCGTGAGGACGTCGAGCGCGGCCAGGTCATCGTCAAGCCGAAGTCGATCACCCCGCACACGGTGTTCGAGGCTCGCGTCTACATCCTCAACAAGGATGAGGGCGGACGGCACACGCCGTTCTTCAAGAACTACCGCCCGCAGTTCTACTTCCGCACCACCGACGTGACCGGCGTCGTGACCCTCCCCGAGGGCACGGAGATGGTCATGCCGGGGGACAACACCGAGATGACGGTCGAGCTGATCCAGCCGATCGCCATGGAGGAGGGTCTGCGCTTCGCCATCCGCGAGGGTGGCCGGACCGTCGGCGCGGGCCAGGTCACGAAGGTTCTCAAGTAGTAGCCGTGGGCGGTGGGTCCGGGCGTGTGTACGGACCCACCGCCCACTGCGCTGCCTGACCAGACGGGGCCCGGCCCCACGTGTGGCGGGGTCGCCCCGGCCAGGCAGGGCTCTCGCGAGACTCGGCTGCCGAGGACAACCGGCCGCCGGTAAGGGACGCAGCCCGGTCCCGGTCGACACGTCGAGCGGGACCGGCACGAGACAGCGGTACAACCGGCAGATTCTTTCCGCCGGCGGCGCGGTGCCAGGCTCGCCGCGCGGCCGGCGGTGAGGATCTACGGGCGGTGACCCGGTAGCGATACCGGCCGGACGAGACAGACAGGACAGGCGAAGCCCACCATGGCGGCACAGAAGATCCGCATCCGGCTCAAGGCCTATGACCACGAGGTCATCGACAGCTCGGCGCGGAAGATCGTCGAGACGGTGACGCGGACGGGCGCGCAGGTCGCGGGACCGGTGCCGCTGCCGACGGAGAAGAACATCTACTGCGTCATCCGGTCGCCGCACAAGTACAAGGACAGCCGCGAGCACTTCGAGATGCGGACGCACAAGCGGCTGATCGACATTCTTGACCCGACGCCCAAGACGGTCGACTCGCTCATGCGCCTCGACCTGCCCGCCGGCGTCGATATCGAGATCAAGCTGTAAGAGGGGCCGGCGCAGTCATGCTCATCCGCAACTACAGAGGGCTCCTGGGCACCAAGCTCGGGATGACCCAGGTATGGGACGCGAACAACCGCGTCGTGCCGGTCACCGTCATCAAGGCCGGACCTAACGTCGTCACGCAGGTCAAGACGCCTGACTCGGACGGCTACTCGGCCGTGCAGCTCGGTTACGGCGAGATCGACCCGCGTAAGATCAACAATCCCGCTCGCGGCCACTTTGCCACCAGTGGGGTGACGCCTCGGCGCCACCTCGTCGAGCTGCGGACCGCCGACGCCGGCAACTACCGGCCCGGCCAGGAGCTGACCGGCGAGGTGTTCTCCGCCGGGACCGTCGTCGACGTCACCGGCACCTCGAAGGGTAAGGGGTTCGCCGGTGTCATGAAGCGTCACGGGTTCAAGGGCCTGGGCGCGGGGCACGGCGTCGAGCGCAAGCACCGCTCGCCGGGGTCGGTCGGCGGCTGCGCCACTCCCGGTCGCGTGTTCAAGGGCCTGCGCATGGCCGGCCGGATGGGTCACGTGCGCACAACGACCTCGGGGCTGACGATCCACGCCGTCGACACCGAGCGCGGCTATCTGCTGGTCAGGGGTGCGGTGCCCGGCCCGGACGGTGGTCTGGTCCTCGTGCGCAGCGCGGCCAAGCGCCCGGCGCCCGAGACCATCGCCCCGGCGGCCGAGCCGGCCGATACCGGTGAGGAGGTCTCGGCATGAGCCGGGTGGCCACATCCGACCCGAGCGTCACCACGCGCACCGTCGCGGTGCACGCGCCGAACGGGGGCGACGGCGGCAGTGTCGAGCTGCCCGGTGGCGTGTTCGACGTGCCGCTCAACGTCCCGCTGATCCACCAGGTCGTGGTGGCGCAGCTCGCGGCGGCCCGCCAGGGCACGCACGACACGAAGACCCGCGGCGAGGTCCGCGGCGGTGGCCGTAAGCCGTATCGGCAGAAGGGCACCGGCCGGGCCCGGCAGGGATCGCTGCGGGCTCCGCAGTTCACCGGCGGTGGCACCGTGCATGGCCCCACGCCGCGCAGATACGACCAGCGGACCCCGAAGAAGATGAAGGCCGCCGCGCTGCGCGGCGCGCTGTCCGACCGGGCCCGCAACAACCGGGTGCACGTGGTGTCCTCGCTGGTCTCCGGCGAGGCGCCGTCGACGAAGAGCGCGATCACCGCGCTGCGGACGATCGCCGACACCCGCCGGGTGCTGCTGGTGGCGAGCCGTTCGGACGAGCTGACCTGGAAGAGCCTGCGCAACGTCGCGGCGGTGCACCTGCTCGACCCGGGCCAGCTCAACACCTATGACGTGCTGGTGAGCGACGACGTGGTCTTCACCGAGGAGGCGCTGGCCGCATTCCTTGCTCGTGACACCCGTCCGGCGACCTCTACCGCCGGGACCGAGGCTGCCGCGGGCACCGAAGGTGTGGCCGGGGCGGAGGAGAACAAGTGATTCCCGACCCGCGTGACGTGATCCTGCGGCCGGTCGTCTCCGAGAAGAGCTACGGCCTGCTCGACGAGAACGTCTACACCTTCATCGTGCGTCCGGACGCGAACAAGACCCAGATCAAGCTCGCGGTCCAGCAGATCTTCAATGTGCGGGTCCTGCGGGTGAACACCATCAACCGGCAGGGCAAGCGCAAGCGGACCAAGCACGGCTGGGGACACCGGTCCGCCTCCAAGCGGGCCCTGGTGAGCCTGGCTCCCGGTGACACGATCGAGATCTTCGGAGGCCCCGGTGCCTGAGCGCGTGCGCTCCGCGGCGGCGGTGGGTCCAGGACGGTAGGAAGCCATGGGTATTCGTAGGTACAAGCCGACGACGCCGGGGCGTCGTGGTGCGAGCGTGGCCGACTTCGTCGAGATCACTCGTGACCACCCGGAGAAGTCGCTGGTCCGCCCGCTGCACTCCAAGGGCGGGCGCAACGTCCACGGCCGGATCACCACCCGGCACCAGGGCGGCGGCCACAAGCGGGCGTACCGGGTCATCGACTTCCGGCGGGACAAGGACGGGGTGCCGGCCAAGGTCGCGCACATCGAGTACGACCCCAACCGCACCGCCCGGATCGCGCTGCTGCACTACCTCGACGGGGAGAAGCGATACATCCTCGCGCCGGTGAAGCTCAGGCAGGGCGATACGGTCAGCTCCGGCGTGGGCGCCGACATCAAGCCCGGCAATGCGCTGCCGCTGCGCAACATCCCGACCGGCACGGTGGTGCACGCCATCGAGCTGCGTCCCGGTGGTGGTGCGAAGATCGCCCGCAGCGCCGGCACGAGTGTGCAGCTCGTCGCGAAGGACGGCCCCTACGCTCAGCTGCGGATGCCCTCCGGTGAGATCCGCAACGTGGATGTGCGCTGCCGCGCGACGGTCGGCGAGGTCGGCAACGCGGAGCAAAGCAACATCAACTGGGGTAAGGCCGGCCGGATGCGCTGGAAGGGTCGCCGACCCACCGTGCGTGGTGTCGCGATGAACCCGGTCGACCACCCGCACGGTGGTGGTGAGGGTAAGACTTCCGGCGGTCGTCACCCCGTCAACCCCAAGGGCCGTCCGGAGGGGCGGACCCGCGCGACCCGCAAGTCGTCCGACGCGCTCATCGTGCGTCGTCGCAAGCAGAACAGGCGGCGGTAGTGGTGATCTCCAGGCCCCGGGCCGCGTCGACCACCAGCGCGCCGCCGACCAGCCGCACCCATCGGATCTGAGCAGGAAGGAGGAGACACAGCCATGCCACGCAGTCTGAAAAAGGGCCCGTTCGTCGACGACCACCTGCTCAAGAAGGTGGATCTGCAGAACTCCAAGGGCACCAAGCACGTCATCAAGACCTGGTCGCGCCGGTCGACCGTGATCCCCGACATGCTGGGGCACACGATCGCCGTGCACGACGGCCGCAAGCACGTCCCGGTCTTCATCACCGAGGGCATGGTCGGGCACAAGCTCGGCGAGTTCGCCCCGACCCGGACCTTCCGTGGCCACGTCAAGGAGGACCGGAGGTCACGCCGTGGCTGACGATCTCGTTGACGGCCTGACCCGGGCCGGTCTTCCCGGGGCCAAGGCCTCGGCCCGCTATGTCCGGGTCTCGCCGACGAAGGCCCGCCGGGTCGTCGACCTGGTGCGCGGGCGCTCGGTCGGCGAGGCGCTGGACATCCTCCGGTTCGCTCCGCAGGCGGCCAGCGAGGACGTGTACAAGGTTGTCGCCAGCGCCGCGGCGAACGCCGAGAACAACCACAGCCTCGATCCGGCCACCCTGTGGGTCGGCGAGGTCTACG
>NZ_CDWRCM010000001.1:86913-88135 GCF_977927585.1 Frankia sp. CcWB2
GGACGAGGGGCCGACGCTCAAGCGCATCCGGCCCCGCGCCCAGGGCCGGGTCTATCGGATCCGCAAGCGCACCAGCCACATCACCGTCGTGGTGGAGAGCCGGGAGCCGGTCTCCGCGGCCGGCCGGGGCGCCAAGACGACCGCGAAGACGACAAGGAGGGCCCGGTAGTGGGGCAGAAGGTCAACCCGCACGGGTTCCGGCTTGGTATCACCTCGGAGTTCACCTCTCGCTGGTACGCCGACAAGCAGTACAAGGCGTACGTCGGCGAGGACGTGAAGATCCGTAAGATGATGTCGCGGGGCATGGAGCGGGCCGGCATCAGCCGGGTCGACATCGAGCGGACCCAGGGGCGGCTGCGGGTGGACATCCACACCGCGCGCCCAGGCATCGTCATCGGTCGCCGTGGCGCCGAGGCCGACCGTATCCGTGGCGACCTGGAGAAGCTCACCGGCAAGCAGGTGCAGCTCAACATCCTCGAGGTGAAGAACCCCGAGGTCGACGCCCAGCTCGTCGCCCAGGGGGTGGCTGAGCAGCTCTCCAGCCGGGTCAGCTTCCGCCGGGCGATGCGCAAGGCCATGCAGACCGCGATGAAGGGCGGCGCGAAGGGGATCCGGGTGCAGTGCTCGGGTCGTCTCGGTGGCGCCGAGATGAGCCGGTCGGAGTTCTACCGCGAGGGTCGGGTGCCGTTGCACACCCTTCGCGCGGACATCGACTACGGCTTCTATGAGGCTCGGACGAACTTCGGCCGCATCGGCGTGAAGGTCTGGATCTACAAGGGCGACGTCGTCCAGAGCCGGGCCGAGCGTGAGGCGCAGGAGGCGCTGCAGCGCCAGACCCGCCGGGAGCGCCCGCGCCGCGGGCCGCGTTCCGGCTCGTCCGGCACGACCCAGGGCGGGACCGAAGCGGGCCGGGCGGCGGCCCGCAGCGAGCGCCGGGGCCGTGGTGGTGGCGGCGGGAACGCCCCGGCTGAGACTCCGGCGGGCGAGGCCGCGGCGGCCGAGTCGACGGCACCTGTCGCGGAGTCCGCCACCGCGGCGCCGAGTACGCCGGCCGCGACGCCTGAGGCGGCCGTGGCGAACACTCCGGAGAAGGCGGAGGAATAGACATGCTGATTCCCCGGAAGGTCGCGCACCGCAAGCAGCACCACCCCGGGCGGACCGGTGCCGCCAAGGGCGGAACCCGGGTCACGTTCGGTGAGTACGGGATTCAGGCCCTGGAGTC
>NZ_CDWRCM010000001.1:88509-90755 GCF_977927585.1 Frankia sp. CcWB2
GGCTTACGTGACGAACCGGCAGATTGAGTCGGCCCGTATCGCGATGACCCGGCACATCCGTCGTGGTGGAAAGGTCTGGATCAACATCTACCCGGACCGTCCGCTGACCAAGAAGCCGGCCGAGACCCGGATGGGTTCCGGTAAGGGCTCGCCTGAGTGGTGGGTCGCGAACGTCAAGCCGGGCCGGGTCCTGTTCGAGCTGTCCGGGGTCGCGGAGCCGGTGGCCCGCGAGGCGATGCGGCGGGCCATCCACAAGCTGCCGATGAAGTGCCGTTTCGTGGTCCGTGAAGGTGGTGCGTAATGGCTGTCGCTACCGCGGACGAGCTGCGGAGCCTGTCGGGCGAGGAGCTCGTCGACAAGCTTCGGGAGGCCAAGGAGGAGCTGTTCAACCTCCGGTTCCAGGCGGCGACCGGGCAGCTGTCGAACAACCGCCGGCTGCAGGCCGTGCGGCGCGACATCGCCCGGATCTACACCGTCATGCGCGAACGGGAGCTGGGTATCACCGACGATCCGGCGGTGGCGGCCGGCGCGGCGGACGATGACGCGACGCAGTCGGAACGGGCGTGAGGACAGTGACAGACGAGACGGCCTCCCAGGAGGCTTCGCAGAGCACGGACGCGGCGGCTCTCCCCCGCGGATTCCGTAAGGTCCGAGAGGGCCTCGTGGTCAGCGACAAGATGACCAAGACCGTCGTGGTCGCGGTCGAGGACCGGGTGCAGCACCCGCTGTACGGCAAGACGATCCGTCGTACCAAGAAGGTCAAGGCGCACGACGAGAGCGGCACCACCGGTGTCGGCGACCGCGTCCTACTGATGGAGACGCGGCCGCTGTCGACGACCAAGCGGTGGCGGATCGTTCAGGTCTTGGAGAAGGCGAAGTAGTGAAGTAGTTCTGGCCCGGACGCCGGGGCCGGGCAGGACCGGGTGATCAGTAGTACCGGGTGATCAGGAGCGGAAAGTGATTCAGCAGGAGTCGCGACTTCGGGTTGCCGACAACACCGGAGCGCGGGAGATTCTCTGCATCCGGGTGCTCGGCGGCTCTGGGCGTCGTTACGCGGGGATCGGCGACATCATCGTCGGCACGGTGAAGGACGCCCTGCCCGGCGCCGGCGTGAAGCGCGGCGACGTGGTCAAGGCGGTCGTGGTGCGTACCACCAAGGAGCGCCGGCGGCCGGACGGCTCCTACATCCGCTTCGACGAGAACGCGGCGGTGCTCATCCGGGACGGTGGTGACCCTCGGGGCACCCGCATCTTCGGGCCGGTCGGCCGGGAGCTGCGTGACAAGAAGTTTATGAAGATCATCTCGCTGGCGCCGGAGGTGCTGTGACCGTGGCCACTTTGAAGATCAAGAAAGGCGACACGGTCCAGATCATCACCGGCAAGGACCGTGGGCTCAAGGGTAAGGTCATCCGCGCCTACCCGGAGCAGAACAAGGTCCTCGTCGAGGGCGCGAACCGGATCACCCGGCACACCCGGGTCCAGCAGAGCACGCGCGGCTCGCAGTCCGGGGGCATCATCACCCAGGAGGCGCCGATCCACGTGAGCAACGTGATGATCGTTGACCCGTCTGACGGGAAGCCGACCCGGATCGGTTACCGCATCAACGACGACGGCACCAAGGTGCGTGTCTCGCGGCGCACCGGCACCGAGCTGTAGGCCGAGCGAGCAGTCGAGCAGTTGGGAAACGAGATTAGACCATGACTGTGACCACCGAGGGCCGGACCATCGAAGGCCGGACCACCGGCGCTCGCCCGGTTCCACGGCTCAAGCAGCGGTACCGTGACGAGATCGCCCCGGCGCTGCGGGACCAGTTCTCCTACCGCAACGTCATGCAGATCCCCGGCGTCGTCAAGGTCGTCGTCAACATGGGGGTCGGAGACGCCGCCCGGGACGCGAAGCTGATCGATGGCGCTGTGCGGGATCTTGCGGCCATCACCGGTCAGAAGCCCGCGGTCCGGCGCGCGAAGAAGTCCATCGCCCAGTTCAAGCTGCGCGAAGGGATGCCGATCGGCGCCAAGGTGACGTTGCGTGGTGACCGGATGTGGGAGTTCCTCGACCGCCTCGTCACCATCGCGCTGCCGCGTATCCGTGACTTCCGCGGGCTGTCGCCGAAGCAGTTCGACGGTGCCGGCAACTACACC
Organism: Frankia sp. CcWB2; assembly: GCF_977927585.1. Lineage (NCBI taxonomy): Bacteria > Bacillati > Actinomycetota > Actinomycetes > Frankiales > Frankiaceae > Frankia > Frankia sp. CcWB2. Next base: position 90,650 of record NZ_CDWRCM010000001.1, read on the forward strand.
TTCGGGGTGACCGAGCAGTCGATCTTCCACGAGATCGATATCGACCGGATCGATCGGGTTCGGGGCATGGACATCACGGTCGTCACCACCGCGACCACCGACGACG
>NZ_CDWRCM010000001.1:90973-98120 GCF_977927585.1 Frankia sp. CcWB2
TACCGGGGCTTCGGGCTCTGCCGGGTATGCCTGCGGCAGATGGCGCATCGTGGCGAGCTGCCCGGCGTCACCAAGAGCTCCTGGTAGGCCGGTACCGCGCCCCGGACCGGGGCCGGCACGGCTCCACCGGCAGCACGGCTCCACCGGCAGCACGGCTCCACCGCACCACCACCGCACCTCCACCCGATCGCGGCAGGCCCGGCATCCAGCGGCCGAGGACGACCTCGGCGCCGGCGGGAACCGCCGTGAGAAAGGCGTCAAGCCATGACGATGACCGATCCGATTGCGGACATGCTCACGCGTGTCCGGAACGCCAGCAGGGCGTACCACGACCGCGTGGTGATGCCTCACAGCAAGATCAAGACGCACATTGCCGAGATTCTCCAGCAGGAGGGATACATCTCCGGCTGGCACGTCGAGGACGCGACCTCGGCTGGCGGCGTCGGCCACACCCTGGTCATCGATCTGAAGTACGGCCCCAACCGGGAACGCTCGATCGCCGGGATCAAGCGCATCAGCAAGCCGGGTCTGCGGGTCTATGCCAAGGCGACGAACCTCCCGAAGGTCCTCGGGGGCCTGGGCGTCGCCATCATCTCCACCTCGTCGGGTCTGCTGACCGACAAGCAGGCGGGCAAGCGGGGCGTGGGCGGGGAAGTCCTCGCCTACATCTGGTAAGGAGGGCGAGCGATGTCACGGATCGGGCGCCTGCCCATTCCCGTCCCCAGCGGTGTCGATGTCACCGTCCAGGGAGCCACCATCACCGTCAAGGGGCCCAAGGGCACCCTGAGCCACGTCGTGGCCGAGCCGATCGTGGTGAACACCGAGGACGGTCGGCTCCTCGTGACCCGGCCCGACGATGAGCGTCGCTCCCGGTCGCTGCACGGCCTGACTCGCACCCTGGTCTCCAATATGGTCACCGGCGTCACCGCCGGATACTCGAAGACCCTGGAGATCGTCGGCGTCGGTTACCGTGTCCAGGCCAAGGGCTCCGACCTGGAGTTCGCCCTCGGATACAGCCACCCGGTGCCGGTCAAGGCCCCGGAGGGCATCCGCTTCGAGGTGCAGACCCCGACCCGCTTCGTGGTCCACGGGATCGACAAGCAGCTGGTCGGTGAGGTCTCCGCGAAGATCCGCGGGCTGCGCAAGCCCGACCCGTACAAGGGCAAGGGCGTGCGCTACCAGGGCGAGGTCGTCCGCCGCAAGGTCGGGAAGACCGGGAAGTAGGAGATAGATCATGGCAGTGAGCCTCGGCGCCAGCTCGCGCCGACGGACCGCGAAGCTCCGTCGGCACGTCCGGGTGCGCAAGAAGGTGGCGGGCACCCCGTCCCGCTCACGGCTCGTCGTCACCCGGTCCTCGCGGCACATCTACGCCCAGGTCATCGACGACGTCGCCGGCCACACGCTGGCGTCGGCGTCCACCCTGGACGTGTCGCTGCGCGGCGGCGAGGGGGACAAGACCGAGCAGGCCCGCAAGGTCGGCGCACTGGTCGCCGAGCGCGCGAAGGCGGCCGGGATCGCCGCGGTCGTGTTCGATCGCGGTGGGCGGACCTACTCCGGCCGCATCGCCGCGCTCGCGGACGCGGCGCGGGGGAGCGGGCTGGACTTCTGATGACTTCCCCCAGCCTTTACTGTCAGTCCAGCCTTTACCGCCAGTACAGCCAGAACAGGGAGATGTTGTAGATGCCAGGCCAGCAGCGCCGCGGCGGCGGCTCCGGCGGCTCGGACCGTCGGGAACGCCGGGACCGGTCGGGCAGCGGCCCGGCGCAGGAGAAGAACGCCTACGTCGAGCGGGTTGTCGCGATCAACCGCGTGGCGAAGGTTGTCAAGGGCGGACGTCGGTTCAGCTTCACGGCGCTCGTCGTGGTCGGTGACGCGGACGGGACCGTGGGCGTCGGCTATGGCAAGGCCAAGGAGGTTCCGGCCGCCATCGCCAAGGGCGTCGAAGAAGCCAAGAAGCACTTCTTCAAGGTGCCCCGGATCGGTTCGACGATTCCGCACCCGGTGCAGGGCGAGGAGGCAGCCGGCGTCGTGCTGCTCAAGCCCGCCTCGCCCGGTACCGGGGTCATCGCCGGTGGTCCGGTCCGTGCCGTGCTGGAGTGCGCCGGTGTGCACGACGTGCTCTCGAAGTCGCTCGGCTCATCGAACCCGATCAACATTGTGCACGCGACGGTCGCTGCTCTGCGTGGTCTGATGCGTCCCGAGGAGATCGCCGCCCGTCGCGGCCTGCCGCTGGAGGACGTCGCTCCGCCGGCCATGCTGCGCGCTCGTGCGGCGGGAGCCGGTGTCTGATGGCCAAGCTGCGCATCACGCAGATCCGGTCGGGGATCGGTGGTACCTCGAACCAGCGGGCCACGCTGCGTACCCTTGGTCTGCGGAAGATCAACGCGACGACCGTCCGTGATGATCGTCCCGAGATTCGCGGGATGATCAGAACTGTGACCCATCTTGTCCGGGTCGAGGAGGTGGACTCCTAGCCATGGCCGAACTGACGAAGACCGACGCCGGTGACGACACCGGCGCCACCGGCGCGGGCACTGAGGCCGGCTCGGCGCAGGCCGTCCGTGGCCGCGGCCTGAAGGTGCACCACCTCCGGCCGGCCCCCGGCGCCCATAAGTCCAAAACCCGCGTCGGTCGCGGTGAGGGTTCCAAGGGCAAGACCGCCGGGCGGGGCACCAAGGGCTCGAAGGCCCGCAAGCAGGTGCCCGCCCGGTTCGAGGGTGGCCAGATGCCCCTGCACATGCGCCTGCCCAAGCTGAAGGGCTTCCGCAACCGGTTCCGCGTCGAGTACCAGGTCGTGAACGTCGCCACCCTCGCGGAGCTGTTCCCGCAAGGTGGTGAGGTCACCAAGGCCGCCCTCGTGGCCAGGGGTGCGGTGCGGGGCAAGTCGCCGGTGAAGGTGCTGGGCAACGGCGACATCGACGTCGCGCTGCACGTGAGCGCGGACGCGTTCTCGGCCTCCGCGAAGGAGAAGATCGCCGCTGCCGGCGGGAGCGTCACGCAGAGCTGAGAGCATGGGTGGGGGTATGGGCCATGTCACCCCGCTCCCACCCCGGCCCCGCCCGTCCGGACCCCTCGCCAGGCGGCCATGCGCCTCGGCGTCAGCCGTCTCTTGCCGTCTACCATCGCTTACCCATGGTGATGTCGGGACGAGTGGGCCGGGTGTCCTGTTACAGTCGCCTAACCGACCTCGGCGACCGGCCGGGGGAGGCGATCCGCACTGGGCAGGATGTCCACTTCCCGTCGGTCCGCAATCCCAGCAGGAGGAGCCGTGCTCACCGCCTTCACGCGGGCATTCCGCACGCCTGACCTGCGCAAGAAGCTGCTGTTCACCGTCGGTATCGTGGTGCTGTTCCGGTTCGGCAGCGTCATGCCGTCGCCGGGTGTCTCGACGTCCGCAGTGAACACCTGCCTGGACTCGGCGAGTGCCGACAGCAGCAACGTCTACTCGCTGATCAACCTGTTCAGTGGTGGGGCGCTGCTGCAGCTGTCCATCTTCGCGCTTGGCATCATGCCGTATATCACATCGAGTATCATCATTCAGTTGCTCGTTGTGGTGATCCCTCGGCTGGAGCAGCTGAAGAAGGAGGGCAGCTCGGGCGAGCAGAAGCTTACACAGTACACCCGGTACCTGACGATCGCCCTCGGTCTTCTGCAGGCCACCGGCATCGTGGCGCTGGCCCGCAGCGGCCGGCTGTTCCCCGACTGTTCGGCCGCCATCATCCCGGACACGAGCCTGTTCCGGATCGCGACAATTGTCATCACGATGACAGCGGGTACCTCGGTCATCATGTGGATGGGTGAGCTGATCACCGCCCGGGGGGTCGGCAACGGCATGTCGCTGCTGATCTTCACCTCGATCGCGGCGAGGCTTCCCTCCGAAGGCGGACGCATTCTCCAGGTCGCCGGCGGTGTGGTGTTCGGCCTGGTGCTCCTGCTCGGTCTCGCGATCGTCGTGTTCGTCGTGTTCGTCGAGCAGTCTCAGCGTCGCATCCCGGTCCAGTACGCCAAGCGTCTAATCGGGCGGCGGATGTACGGCGGGACGTCGACCTACCTGCCGATCAAGGTCAACCAGGCCGGGATCATCCCCGTCATCTTCGCGTCCTCGCTGCTGCAGCTCCCTCAGCTTGCCGGACAGGTGTGGAGCAACCAGAGCTTCCAGGACTTCGAGCAAAGATACCTCTCCAGGGGTGGCCATCCATTCTATCTGGTGACATATTTCGCACTCATCATCTTCTTCACCTATTTTTATGTTGCGATCACCTTCAACCCGACGGAGGTCGCGGACAATATGAAGAAGTATGGTGGGTTCATTCCCGGGATCAGGCCGGGGAACCCGACGGCGGAGTACCTCAAACATGTACTCGACCGAATCACGCTCCCGGGATCGCTGTTCCTCGGCGTGATCACGGTTCTTCCGTTGGCACTGCTGAACCTGACCAAGGACCAGCCGTTCCCCTTCGCGGGCACGTCGGTTTTGATCATGGTGGGGGTTGGGCTGGAAACCGTGAAGCAGATCGAAAGCCAGCTCATGCTCCGCAATTACGAAGGTTTCCTCCGGTAGTGCGCCTCGTACTGGTCGGGCCGCCCGGTGCCGGAAAGGGCACCCAGGCCGCGTTCATTGCCCAGGCGCGGTCGATCCCCAAGATCTCCACCGGGGACATCTTCCGGGCGAATGTGCGACAGGGAACGGAGCTGGGCGTCAAGGCCAAGGCCTTCATGGATGCCGGTGATCTCGTACCGGACGAGATCACCATCGGTATGGTCCGCAACCGCTTGGCCGAGGACGACGCGGTCAAGGGATTCCTGCTCGATGGTTTCCCTCGCAACGTCCCGCAGGCCGAGGTGCTCGGGCAGATGCTCGATGGCATGGGGACCCGTCTGGACGTGGTGCTCGAGCTCGTCGTCGACGACGACGAGGTGGTGCGCCGGCTGTCCGGTCGGCGAACCTGTCGGAACTGCGGTCATATCTGGCACATCGACTTCGACCCGCCGTCGGTCGAGGGCGTCTGTGACCGGTGTGGTGGCGAGCTGTTCCAGCGCGACGACGACCGGTCGGAGACGGTCCGTCATCGGCTCGAGGTCTACGCGGACCAGACGTCGCCGCTGGTGGCGTACTACGCCGAAAAGGGCATCCTGATCGGTATCGACGCCACCGGACCGGTGGACAACGTCACCGACCGCGCGCTCGACGCCCTGCGGCACTACGGCGACTGAACCCGTCGGCCTGGTCCGGGCGCGGACCAGGCCGAACGTGGCTCCCGAGCTTTTCGCGGAAGATCGTTGGAGTACGTCCTGCGGGGGTCGGCGGCTAGCATCGGAAACGGACACAACACGAACACGGACCGGGGCGACGAGCGTGGCGCGACGAGAACACGTCCAGATCAAGACGGCGGCGGAGATCGCCAAGATGCGGGTTGCTGGCCTGCTCGTCGCGAAGACGCTGGCGCGGCTGCGTGACGCGGTCGTCCCCGGGGTCACCACGGCCGAGCTGGACGCCCTTGCCGAGAAGACGATCCGGGACGACGGCGGTATCCCGTCCTTCAAGGGCTATGCCCAGCCGCCGTATCCGGCCTCGATCTGCAGCTCGGTCAACAACGAGGTGGTGCACGCCATCCCCACCCGCAAGCGGGTGCTGCGCGAGGGCGACATCATCTCGATCGACTGCGGGGCGATCGTGGACGGCTGGCATGGGGACGCCGCGATCACCGTGCCGGTCGGTGAGGTCGCCCCGGAGGTTCTCGCGATGATCGACACGTGCGAGGGCGCGCTGTGGGCGGGCCTCGCCGCCGCCCAGCTCGGTGGAAAGCTCACCGACATCAGCGCCGCCGTCGAGCGGCATGTCCGTCCACATGGCTACGGCATCGTCGATCACTACGGGGGCCACGGTATCGGCAGCGAGATGCACCAGCCCCCCCACGTGCTCAACCACGGCCGGCCCGGCCGTGGCATCCGGCTGATCGAGGGCCTTGCGCTGGCCATCGAGCCTATGATCACCATGGGGTCGCCGGACACGGCCGTGCTCCCCGACGACTGGACCGTCGTGACCCGCGACGGCAGCCTCGCCGCCCACATCGAGCACTCGGTGGCAATCACTCCGCGTGGGCCGTGGGTGCTGACGGCGCCGGACGGCGGAGCGGCGAAACTCACCGAGCTCGGGATCGCCTGCGGGCAGCCGGCTGACGCCCCGTCTGGAACCGGCTGAACCGGCTGAGGTCGGGTCGACTCTGAGCGGGGGTCGTGTTGACCCTTGACGGGGGTCGCCGCGTACACTCTTTAGCTGGCGGTCTTCTCACGCCGGTGTGCTCCACCGTGTCGATAGCAGTCCTGTCTATGGCAGTTGCGGTCGGTGGCAGTGTGGTTGGTGGGTTCGGGCTCCTCTCGGGGTAGTTCAAGCCTCTGACCTTGGCTTTTCCGAATATTTCGGAGGGCCGACCGGTCGCGGCCGAGCCGCCGTCCCATAGTCGACGTCAGGACAGCGGAGGACATGCCGAAGAAGGACGGGGCCATCGAGATCGAAGGCCGTGTGGTGGAGCCGCTCCCGAACGCGATGTTCCGGGTGGAGCTCCAGAACGGTCATCGTGTTCTCGCCCACATCAGCGGGAAGATGCGCCAGCACTACATCCGGATCCTGCCGGAGGACCGCGTCGTGGTCGAGCTCTCGCCCTACGACTTGTCCCGCGGCCGCATCGTCTACCGCTACAAGTAGTCGATCTCTTCTCACTCGCCCGTAGCTCCACTCAATCGCCACGCGCGGCCCGCGGCTGCGCAGGAGGTCCGCAACAGCCGTGAAGGTCAAGCCCAGCGTCAAGAAGATCTGCGACAAGTGCAAGGTGATCCGTCGCCACGGGCGAGTCATGGTCATCTGCGACAACCTTCGTCACAAGCAGCGTCAGGGCTGATGTCCTGACGGGTGCGGCCTCGTCCCGGCGGGTGGCGCAGCACGTGCCGCCCGCCGAGAGGCGGCCCACCGCATCCAAGCGATGCCAGGCGTCCCATCCGGGACGACCTACCCCCGGTCGGAGGCCGGGGCCCGCCCGGCCCGGCGCCGGCCGGGACGGCATCGCCCGAGACCTCCGGCCGCAGGAAGGAAACATCCGTTCATGGCACGCCTCTCCGGCGTCGACCTTCCCCGCGAGAAGCGGGTTGA
>NZ_CDWRCM010000001.1:98616-100690 GCF_977927585.1 Frankia sp. CcWB2
TCTGACCTACATCTTCGGGATCGGCCGCAGCCGCTCCCGGGACACCCTCGCCGCCACCGGGGTCAACCCGGACACGCGTGTTCGTGATCTGAGCGAGGAAGAGATCGTCAGACTGCGCGACTGGATCGACGCGAACTACCGGGTCGAGGGTGACCTCAACCGGGAGATCAAGCAGGACATTCGCCGTAAGATGGAGATCGGGTGCTACCAGGGGCTCCGTCACCGGCGTAACCTGCCCGTCCACGGCCAGCGCACGCACACCAACGCGCGCACCCGCAAGGGCCCGCGCCGCGCCATCGCCGGCAAGAAGAAGGCCGGCAAGAAGTAGTCAGGGTCCCCGGCGGACCGCTCGGGCCCGCCGCCGCCGACCACTGATCGACGACCTCGTACACGGAGACCACACGCGAACATGCCTCCCAAGACGCGCGCAGCCGGCGCCAAGAAGGTCCGGCGCAAGGAAAAGAAGAACGTCGCCCACGGACACGCTCACATCAAGAGCACGTTCAACAACACGATCGTCTCCATCACCGACCCGTCCGGGAACGTGATCTCCTGGGCCTCGGCGGGCCATGTCGGCTTCAAGGGCTCCCGCAAGTCCACGCCCTTCGCCGCCCAGATGGCGGCCGAGAACGCGGCCCGCAAGGCGCAGGAGCACGGGATGCGTAAGGTCGACGTCTTCGTAAAGGGCCCGGGTTCCGGCCGGGAGACCGCGATCCGTTCCCTGCAGGCCGCGGGCCTCGAGGTCGGTGCGATCCAGGACGTCACCCCGACCCCGCACAACGGTTGCCGCCCGCCCAAGCGGCGCAGGGTGTGACCATGCGGCGAGGCGGCCGCGGCCGGAGCTCCACGCCGGCCGGTGTCGTGGCGTTGCGTTCGAGTTCGCGCCAGGAAACGAGAGAGAAGGATTAGATGGCCCGTTACACCGGCGCGGACTGCAAGCGTTGCCGCCGCGAGAAGACCAAGCTGTTCCTCAAGGGCAGCAAGTGCGACACCCCGAAGTGCCCGATCGAGATCCGGCCCTACCCGCCGGGCGAGCACGGCCGTGGCCGCACCAAGGACTCCGAGTACCTGCTGCAGAAGCGCGAGAAGCAGAAGTGCGCCCGAATCTACGGCGTGCTGGAGAAGCAGTTCCGGGGCTACTACGACGAGGCGAATCGCCGGGCCGGCAAGACCGGTGACGAGCTGCTGAAGATCCTTGAGTCGCGGCTCGACAACGTCGTGTACCGGGGTGGCTTCGCACCCTCGCGGGACGCCGCCCGTCAGGCCGTCCGGCACGGCCACGTCCAGGTGAACGGCCGCAAGGTCGACATCCCCAGCTATCGGATCAGCGAGAACGACATCGTCGAGATCGCGCCGAAGGCCCGGGAGCTCACCCCGTTCATCGTGGCCCGGGAGACCGCGGGTCAGGGTCGGGCCGTTCCGGCCTGGCTGGAGGTGATCCCGAGCCAGCTGCGGATCCTGGTGCACTCGCTGCCGGCGCGGCAGGTGATCGACACTCAGGTGCAGGAACAGCTGATCGTCGAGCTCTACTCCAAGTAGGGTCTGCCGGCGTCGTCCCCGCAGTCAGGGGGCGGAGCACACTGGAGTCCGGGCGGGCCTCCGCCCGGACACCACCCCGTGGGCGGAACGGACCGATGTTCCGCCCACCGGCTCCCGTCAGGGGGCCCGCACCACACGGCGTCATATGGCGGTCGCCGTGGTCGGAAGGACGTTCTCATGTTGATCGCTCAGCGTCCCACCCTCATCGAAGACCCGATCTCCGAGTTCCGTTCACGTTTCGTGATCGAGCCGCTGGAGCCGGGCTTCGGCTACACCCTCGGTAACTCGTTGCGCCGGACCCTGTTGTCCTCCATTCCCGGTGCCTCGGTCACCAGCATCCGCATCGACGGCGTGCTGCACGAGTTCTCCACCGTGCCCGGCGTCAAGGAGGACGTGACCGACCTGATCCTGAACCTCAAGGAACTGGTCGTCAGCTCCGACAACGACGAGCCGACCGTGATGTACCTGCGCAAGCAGGGCCCCGGCGAGGTCACGGCGGCGGACATCGCCCCGCCGGCGGGCGTCGAGGTGCACA
>NZ_CDWRCM010000001.1:100801-101489 GCF_977927585.1 Frankia sp. CcWB2
ACCCCGAGCTGCGGCTCGCCATTCTGAACGACAAGGGCAAGCTCGAGATCGAGCTGACCGTCGAGCGGGGGCGCGGGTACGTCAGCGCGGCTCAGAACAAGCAAGCCGGCCAGGAGATCGGGCGGATCCCGATCGACTCGATCTACTCGCCGGTGCTGAAGGTGACCTACAAGGTCGAGGCCACCCGCGTCGAGCAGCGGACCGACTTCGACCGGCTCATCGTTGACGTCGAGACCAAGCCGTCGATCTCCCCGCGAGACGCGATGGCCAGCGCCGGCAAGACCCTGGTCGGCCTGTTCGGGCTGGCGCAGGAGCTCAACGCCGAGGCGGAGGGCGTCGACATCGGCCCGTCCGCCGCGGACGCGGCGCTGGCGGCCGACCTCGCGTTGCCCATCGAGGAGATGGACCTGACCGTCCGCTCCTACAACTGCCTCAAGCGTGAGGGCATCCACACGATCGGCGAGCTGGTCTCCCGTAGCGAGGCCGACCTGCTCGACATCCGTAACTTCGGGCAGAAGTCGATCGATGAGGTCAAGACGAAGCTGGGCGCGATGGGCCTGCAGCTCAAGGACTCCCCGCCCGGGTTCGACCCGCGCCAGGCCGTGGACACCTACGGCACCGACACGTACAGCCCGTCGTTCTCCGACCCGTCCGACGACGGCGCGGAGTTCGTCGAGACCGAGCAGTA
>NZ_CDWRCM010000001.1:102013-105839 GCF_977927585.1 Frankia sp. CcWB2
CGAGGGCCTCCGCTTCCGGCGGGGGCCCTCGGCGACCCTCCGGTGGCGAGAGCCGCGTCCTTCGGGCGGGCAGCCTGGCTAGGCCGGTGACCAGCAGGACAGTGAAAGGAACGAGGAGCACTCATCATGCCCACGCCAACCAAGGGCGCCCGGCTCGGCGGCAGCCCCGCACATGAGCGGCTGCTGCTGGCCAACCTCGCCACCGCGCTGTTCGAGCACGGCGGCATCACCACCACCGAGGCGAAGGCCAAGCGGCTGCGTCCGTACGCCGAGCGTTTGGTGACCTTCGCCAAGCGGGGGGACCTGCACGCCCGCCGGCGCGTCATGCGCCAGGTACGCGACAACTCGGTCGTGCACACCCTGTTCACCGAGATCGGTCCGCGCTACGCGAACCGGAACGGTGGCTACACCCGGATCATCAAGATCGGCAACCGGAAGGGTGACAACGCCCCGCTGGCCCGGATCGAGCTGGTCGAGGCGCTGACTATCGGCCAGCAGGCCGTCAGTGAGGCCGAGCGGGCGCGGGACACCCGTTTCGAGGCTCGTCGCAAGCCCACCGGCGCCACCGCGGAGGCGGCGGAGGACCTGGCCCAGGAGTCGCCGACCGCGGCTGTTGTGGCAGCCGAGGCCGCGGAGCCGGCAGACACCCCCGCCGAAGGGGCCGCCGGCAAGCCGACGACCGGGCAGGCGGACGACTCCGGTACCGGGGAGGACTCCGGCACCGGGGAGCAGAACTCCGCAAACTGAGATCCGGGCCGAAGGCCGGAATCTTCGGCCTTCGGCCCGGATCTCGCGTCCTGGAGTAGATCCGCGCAGGCCCGCCGCCCATCATGGGCGGCGGGCTTTCGTTTTAGTGCCGTCGCACCGCCGCGTCGTCGCTTGCACGGGGGAGAGACAGATGTCCGATCCGGGAGTTTCCGCGGGACGATGTCCCGCGGGTCGCGAGGCGGCTGCCCGCCGGTGATGACGATGACCGACGGGCTGGTTCGGCTGCGGCTGAACCTCTCCTACGACGGGACGCCGTTCGCAGGATGGGCCCGCCAGCCCGGCCAACGCACCGTGCAGGGCGATGTGGAGGATGCCCTTATGCGGGTGGCGCGGTTGCCGGCGGTACGGCTCACCGTCGCCGGACGGACCGATTCGGGCGTCCACGCCGTCGGCCAGGTAGCGCACGTTGATCTCCCGGACGACGTGCCGCTCGGCGGCCTCGCGCGGCGGCTGAACGGTGTCCTGGACCGGGCCGTGCGGATCATCGGGCTCGCCCCGGCACCGCCCGGCTTCGACGCCAGATTCTCCGCACTCTCCCGCCGCTACGTCTACCGCATCACCGACGCTCCGTATGGAGCCGAACCCCTGCGGCGCTTCGACACCCTGGCCTGGCCTCGTCCGCTCGACGTGCCCGCGATGGCGGCGGCGGCGTTGTTCCTGGTTGGCGAGCATGACTTCGCCGCGTTCTGCCGGCGCCGGGAGGGCGCGACGACCGTCCGCACGCTGCTGCGCCTCGATGTGCTCCGCCGGCCTGACGGGGTCGTCGTGGCCGACGTCGAGGCCGACGCCTTCTGCCACTCCATGGTCCGGGCGCTGGTCGGCGCCCTGCTTGCCGTCGGGGAGGGCCGCAAGCCGCCCCAGTGGCCCGCGGCGGTGCTGCACCGAGGTGTCCGGGACCCTGCCGTCACCGTTGCGCCGGCGCACGGCCTGACGCTGGTGGACGTGCGTTACCCGCCCGATCCTGAGTTGGCCGCCCGGGCCGAGGTCACCCGGGCCGTTCGGATTCCCCCCACGCCGTCCGGTTGAGGGTGGGGCCTGGTCGCCGGTGGGTCAGTGGCGCGGGCCGTGGCCGAGTACTGCTCGGTCTCCGATGGGCTCGGTCGCGAGTGTGCTCAGATCGGTCTGGGCGTTCCGCAGCGCGGGATCGGTCCCTGCTCCCTGGGCGCCGTCGGTGTAGGCGACCTGCGTGTAGATGAGGTAGTGCCCGCGGGTGATCGCGCCCCGCCACGAGTTGTTCCCACCCGGGCCGGTGATCCGCGCGTTCGGAATCGAGTTGGCCGGGACGGGGAGGGGCACGATGCCACCGCGCCCCTGGTTGAGGATGTCCGCGGTGGCGGTGGCGGTGGTGAGCTCGTCGAGGACGAAGACGGTGACGCCGGCCAGCACCTGGCGTCCGCCGTCCCCCGGGGTGCTGAGGAACAGCGTCCGCACCACCTGCCGGCAGCGCCGGTCCTTGAGCTGCGTGACCAGACCACCGGTGAGATCTGGGCAGCCGTTGTCCAGTTTGCGGGCGAGCCGCCGGTAGTTCCGTCCCTCGGCCTCGACCTGCTCGTCGGAGAAGAACTCGTCGGCGGTCACCGGGTCGGAGTCGAGGGTCGCGCTGTTGAGGAAGCCGGCCGGGATTGGTGGGAGCGTCTGCCGGGTGGTGGGCGTCTCGTGCCCGTTGTGCCCGTTGTGCCCGTTGTGCCCGCTGCGCACCGCCACGACCGCGACCGCCGCGACGAGGACGAGGACGGCCCCGGCGACGCCGGCCAGCAACCGCCGAGCGTCGTGGACCCCACGGCCCCCGGCCTGGTCCTGAGTGCTCCGCCCCCACCTCGACGGGTACGCGCCACGGGCGCTCGATGCGGCGGTGGCGGACGGTGCCGACCCGTTGATCGGATCGTCGTCGATCGAATGGATGTCGACCGGATCGCCGTCGCCGAATCCGCCATCAGCCGCGGCGGGTGGGTGGGATTCGCCGGTTTCACCGATGCGGGTGGGACCGCCAGTAACGGCATCTGTGCCGGGGGAGACACCCGGATAGGCCGGCGTGCCCGAGTCCCGTGGACGGGATGCCGGGCGCTCATAGCGGGTCGGACCCGGCTGCGGTACGGATGCGGCGCCGGTCCCGGCTGGCTCCGTGCCCAAGCTCGTGGTGGTCGGGGACGGTGTTATGCCGAGCGGTGTGGTGTTGGGCGCTGTGGTGTCGGGCTGCGTGGTGTCGGGCGGTGTGATCCGCAGGGAGGTCGGCTTCGGCGAGAACGAGTACGTCCGGGATCCCCCGAACAGGGGATCGTCGGCGGGGGGAGTCCAGCCGTCGAGGTCGGGGTGCGGGCCACCTGGGCGGGGAATCGTCACTGCTGTCGGGCCCGTGGTGCCTCCCCGGTCGGCCGGACCGGTTGCCGGACCGCCGCCCTCCGGCGCGCCGGCCGACCGCCGGCCCTCAGCCGGCGCGGGAAACGTCCGATCGTGGCCGGCGCCTCCGGACAGCGGGGTCGGCCCCTCGTGCCCGGGGGCTTCGTGCCCCTCGCGCCCGTCGGATCGCCCGCTGCCCATCTCCGTCATCCTGGTGAGAATAGCCAGCTTGTCGGCGGGATTCAGCGCGGTCAGGTGTCCATGGTCGGTGGCCGGGCCGCCTGCATGTCCGTCTCCCCTGCATGTCCGCACTGCCGGTACTGCCGGTACTCCCGCTTTCCGTGCCCCCCGGGTGGACCGGCCCCCCGGGTGGACCGCTCCGATCGCCTGGTAGTCTCAAAGACTGCTGCGCGTGACACGTTCCGTCTGCGCGCTCCACATTCTTGACGAGATCATTCTTGACGAGATCCGTGAGAGGCCCCTTGGGAGTCTCCTGGCGGGATCGTCCGAACGAGAAGGCAGACCTGTGCGCACGTACCAGCCCAAGCCCGCGGATGTCCAGCGTGTGTGGCACGTCATCGATGCCACCGACGTGGTGCTCGGTCGGCTGGCGACCCAGGCCGCCACGCTCCTGCGTGGAAAGCACAAGCCGTACTTCGCTCCACACATCGACACCGGCGACTTCGTCGTCGTGATCAACGCGGGCAAGGTCGCCCTGAGT
>NZ_CDWRCM010000001.1:106059-110106 GCF_977927585.1 Frankia sp. CcWB2
GCGCAGTAGCCGCGGACCTCCTGAGCCGGTCGCCGGGCGGGGTCCTCCCGCCCGGCGGTACCGGCCCCGGGAACCACGCATCAACCGAGGAAGGAACGCGACGTGGCTGTCGTGACCGACGTACAGGGCAATCCCCGCGCCACCGGGCGGCGCAAGGAGGCGGTCGTCCGGGTGCGTCTGCTCCCGGGGACCGGGCAGTGGACGCTCAACGGGCGCACGCTTGAGCAGTATTTCCCGAACAAGGTGCACCAGCAGCTCGTCAACGAGCCGCTCAAGGCACTGGATCAGACGGAGTCGTACGACATCGTCGCCCGGCTGCACGGTGGCGGCGTCTCCGGGCAGGCCGGTGCGCTGCGGCTCGCCCTCGCCCGCGCGTTGACGCTGGCGGAGGAGGAGTCCCGGCCTACCCTGAAGAAGGCCGGCTTCCTGACCCGTGACGCTCGGGTCAAGGAGCGTAAGAAGTACGGGCTCAAGAAGGCCCGCAAGGCTCCGCAGTACAGCAAGCGCTGACCTTGGATCCCCTTCGCGGGCGTGCCCCTGGAGGCGCGCTCCTGGAGGGGATCGGTGCCACCGGTGCCCCCCTCGGTCTCCGCCACGATCTTCGACAAGGGAGACCTCAATGGTGAGGCTCTTTGGCACCGACGGCGTCCGAGGTGTCGCCAACATCGATCTGACCGCGGAGCAGGCGTTGTCGCTGGCTTCCGCGGCGGTCGAGGTTCTCGCTGGGCCGAACCGGGCGAGTGGGCCCTCCGGGTCCGGTAAGCCGGTAGTGGTCGTCGGCCGGGACACGCGGCCCTCCGGGGAGTTCCTGGAGGCCGCGGTGGTCGCCGGGCTCGCAGCCTCCGGTGCCGACGTGGCCCGGATCGGGGTGGCACCCACGCCCGCGGTGGCTTACGCCGTCGCAGCCAGCGGCGCGATGTTCGGTGTCATGCTCTCCGCCAGCCACAACCCGATGCCGGACAACGGCATCAAGCTGTTCGCCGCCGGCGGCCTCAAACTGCCCGACGAGGTCGAGGACGCCATCGAGCGGCGGATGGCCCTACCTCCGAGCCGCCGTCCCGTCGGCGCCGACGTCGGTCGGGTCCACGACGAACCGGTTCTCCTCGACCGGTATGCGGCGCATCTGCTGGCCACGCTGCCGGTGCCGCTCGACGGCCTGCGGGTCGTCGTCGACTGTGCCCAGGGCGCCGCCTCCGCCTTGGCCCCTCGGGTGCTGCGGGCGGCCGGAGCCGATGTCGTCGCGCTGCACGCCGACGGCGACGGGACAGCGATCAACGACGGCAGCGGTGCCACCCATCTCGACAGCCTGCGTGCCGCGGTCGTGGCGTACGGTGCCGACGTCGGCATCGCCCATGACGGCGACGCGGACCGTTGCCTCGCCGTGGACGCGACCGGTGAGGTCGTCGACGGCGACCAGATCCTGGCGATGTGTGCTCTGGCGCTGGCCGAGCGGGGTGAGCTGGTCGACGACACGGTGGTGGTCACCGTGATGTCGAATCTGGGCTTTCACCACGCGATGCGGGAGGCCGGTATCACCGTCGTCACCACACCCGTCGGGGACCGGTACGTGCTGGAGGCGATGCGCGCCGGAGGCTACGTGCTCGGCGGTGAGCAGAGCGGGCACGTGGTGTTCCTGGACTACGCGACGACCGGCGACGGGTTGTTGACGGCGTTGCGGATCCTGGGCCGGGTCGCCGAGACCGGACAACCGCTCGGCGAGCTCACCAAGGCGATGACCCGGTTGCCCCAGGTGTTGGTGAACGTGCGTGGCGTCGACCGGACACAGGTGGACACCAATGAGGAACTGCTGCGGGCCGTCGCCCTGGCCAAGGCGGAACTCGGTGACGAGGGTCGGGTGCTGCTGCGGTCGTCCGGCACCGAACCCCTCGTGCGGGTGATGGTCGAGGCGGGCACCGACGCCGCCGCGCGGGCGGTCGCACAGCGGCTCGCCGCCGTCGTGCGCACCGCGTTGCCGTCGTCGTGCGCACCGCGTTGCCGCCGGCGCGCTGACCGATCCCGTCGCTGACCGGTCCCGCCGCGGCCACAAGCGGACACCTTGCCCCGAGCGTCCCCCGGTACGCTCTCACCTCCGGGAACCTGCGTACGCTGAGCCGCATGTGCGGGATCATCGGTTACGTCGGCGACCAGGCGGCACTGGATGTCGCATTGAACGGTCTGCGGCGGTTGGAGTACCGGGGTTACGACTCGTCGGGTGTCGCCGTGGTCGGCGCCGGGGCACTGCGGACGGCGCGTCGTGCCGGCAAGCTGTCCAACCTCGAGAAGCTGCTCGCCGAGAATCCGGATTCCAGGCCGATGCCCGGCACCACCGGCATGGGGCATACCCGGTGGGCCACGCACGGTGGACCGACCGACGCGAACGCCCATCCGCACACCGACTGCACCGGCGCCATCGCCGTCATCCACAACGGGATCATCGAGAACTTCGCCGCATTGCGGGTCGAGCTGGAGACGGTCGGCCACGAGCTCGCCAGTGAGACCGACACGGAGGTCGTCGCCCATCTCCTCGAAGTCGAGCTTGCTGGTGCCGGCGCTGGTGCCGACCGCGGGTACGACGGGGGCGCGCATCCGCTGACCGCCGCGCTGCGACGGGTCTGCCGGCGGCTGGAAGGCGCGTTCACCCTGGTCGTGCTGCACCGCGACTTCCCGGAGGTGGTTGTCGGGGCCCGGCGCAACAGCCCGCTAGTCGTGGGGCTCGGTCAGGGGGAGACCTTCCTCGCCAGCGACGTCTCGGCCTTCATCGCCCACACCCGGGAGGCGCTGGAGATCGGGCAGGATCAGGTGGTCGAGGCTCGCCGGGACGGCGTGACGGTGACCGACTTCGGCGGCCAGATCATCGAGGGCCGGCGGTACCACGTCGACTGGGATGCCAGCGCCGCCGAGAAGGGCGGCTACCCGTACTTCATGCTCAAGGAGATCAGCGAGCAGCCGACCGCCCTGGCAGACACGCTGCGCGGTCGGCTTTCCGTCGATGGTGCGATCGTGCTCGACGAGGAGCGGCTGTCTGTCCAGGATTTCCGGGACGTGGACAAGGTCTTCATCGTCGCCTGCGGTACCGCCTACCACGCCGGCCTCATCGCAAAGTACGCGATCGAGCACTGGACCAGGCTGCCCTGCGAGGTCGAGATGGCCTCGGAGTTTCGCTACCGCGACCCGATGCTCGACCGGTCCACCCTCGTCATCGCGATCAGCCAGAGCGGCGAGACGCTGGACACGCTGATGGCGGTCAAACACGCGCGCGAGCAGAAGGCACGGGTGCTGGCCATCTGCAACACCAACGGTTCTACGATCCCTCGGGAGTCCGATGCGGTGCTGTACACCCGCTGCGGCCCGGAGGTGGGGGTCGCGTCCACCAAGACCTTCCTCGGGCAGGTCGCCGCGTGCCTTCTCGTTGGCCTGTTCCTGGCCCAGGTGCGCGGCGTGCTCTACGGCGACGAGGTCGCTGCGTACGTCGAGCGGCTCCAGCGTATGCCCGAGCTGATCGAACGGACGCTGGGAACGGTCGAGCCGGTGCGGGAGCTCGCCCGTGCCTTGGCCGACGCGAGGGCGGTGCTCTTCCTCGGTCGTCATGTGGGGTACCCGGTGGCCCTGGAAGGGGCCCTCAAGCTCAAGGAACTCGCCTACATGCACGCCGAGGGGTTCCCGGCAGGGGAGCTCAAGCACGGGCCGATCGCGCTCATCGAGCCCGGCCTGCCGGTGTTCGTCGTTGTGCCGTCCCCACGGGGTCGTGCGAACCTGCACGGAAAGATCGTTTCCAACATCCAGGAAGTCCGGGCGCGTGGCGCCCGCACGATCGTGATCGCGGAAGAGAGCGACACCGCCGTCGAACCGTTCGCCGATCATCTCATCCGCGTGCCCGCGACCGCGTCGCTGTTCGCGCCCCTGGTCACGACGCTACCGCTGCAGGTCTTCGCGTGCGAGCTGGCGCTTGCGCGCGGCCTCGATGTCGATCAGCCGCGTAACTTGGCGAAGTCGGTCACAGTCGAATAAGCCCCTCCCCACACGGCGCCTTCGGCGCAGTGTGGGGAC
>NZ_CDWRCM010000001.1:110606-116309 GCF_977927585.1 Frankia sp. CcWB2
CCCTGGCATCGGGCGGCGTACCGGCGCGGCGGGGCTGGGCTCGGGCCTGCCTGGTCAGGTGGACGGCGTCGCTCCGTGCTGACGGCCGTGCCAGGCGACCGTCGCCTCCCACAGCGCATCGGCGACGGCGTTGTCGTCGGCGGCGTCGAGCAGGGTCTCGACGAGTTCGGCGCGAGGGGCGCGGCTGAGGAAGACGCGCATCGCGGCGTGGACCGGGTCGTCGGTGAAGAGGGTCTCCTCACCGAGGATCGCGCCGTCCTCCCCCTCGATGTCCTCGTCGTCCTCAGCGAGTCCCGCCGAGCCGGTGGCCACGAGGGCGACCGCGACCGCATGCCGGCAGAACGAGCCGGTGGATCCCTCGGTGCAGGTACAGCCCGTCCGTGGCCCGTCGTCGGCCGCCTCCAGGCGGACCTCGTACGAACCGTCGTCGTCCACCGTGCCGGATGCGTTGGTGGGGCGGATGCGGAGTTGTTCGACTCGACCGAGAAGGGCCAGATTCACCCCTTCTATGAAGACGTCGGTGCCGGCGTGCTGTGCGCAGGCACGTTCCTCGAAGGCTGCCTCGAGCGGGGTGACGGCGTCTCCGCCGTGCCCGTTCTCCCCGGACCCCGAAATGATCACTGCTCAATCCTACGGAATTCGCGCGGTTCGGGGATGCCTAGGCGAGTAGGTCTTGTTGTCGATTGCATCGCGATATATCGTGAGCCTACGTGATGAGGTGTGAGCGGATGGCTCCGGTCGCGCCGACCCGAAGGGAATGATCGTGGTTTCACAGATGATGTCGGGCCCATGGGGCCGCTGGGGATGCGAGGCCGGGTTCGGCCCGTCCCGGCTGCGGGACTTCTTCGAGGCGGTGAGCGCCTGGGGGGAGTGTGGTGGCCGGTCGGAGGCGGTGGCCGGCGAGCAGGACCACTCCGAGAGCGGTCGCGCCGGCCGTGGTGAGCACGGCGGGCATCGTGAGCACGGCGGGCACGGAGGAGGCGGGCCGAGAGGCCGCCGGGGCGGACCGGGCTGGCCGTTCGGCGGCTTTCCCGGCCCGGGGTTCGGTCTGGGGTTCGGCGGCCCCGGTTTTGGCGGTCCCGGCAGCTTCGGCCGTGGGCCGAAGGTGGGGCGGGGTGACGTCCGGGAGGCGCTGCTCGCGCTGCTGGCCGAGGAGCCCATGCACGGCTACCAGATGATCCGTGAGCTCGCGGAGCGTAGTGGTGGCATCTGGCGGCCGAGCCCGGGGTCGGTCTACCCGGTCCTGTCGCTGCTGGCCGACGAGGGGCTCGTGCGCGCGGAGGAGGCGGAGGGCAAGCGAGTCTTCCATCTCACCGACGCCGGGCGGGCGCACGTCGAGGCACGCGCAGGGGGGCGCAAGCCGTGGGAGACTGCCGCGGCGGCGGTCGATGACGATCTCACCAGTTTGCGAACGCTGGCGTTCGCCGTCGGTGCGGCCATCGTCCAGGTGGCCCAGGCCGGAGACGAAGCGCAGATCGCCGCGGCGCGGTCCCTGCTCGCCGAGACCCGCCGTGGTCTCTACCGGATCCTCGCCGGGGACGATGTCGAGCCCCCGATGAGACCGGAGGGTGCCGCCACGGGTACCGGCGCGGACAAGGGCCGCACCGCTCCCGATGGTGGCAGCAAGGACGACGGCAACGGCGGATCGGCCCCGGGGCGGGCTGCGACGCGCTGATCGACGAAGCGTTGATCAGCGGGGCGCGGGCGCCTCGGCGAGGTGGGCGTGAACCGGCTAGCGGGGACCTCACCGGCCGTCCCGGTGCCGACGGCGGGGTAACACCGCGTTTGTGGGAACCTTCCCAGGTGGCGGTGGTGGGCGTCGGCGTGGACGTGGTGGATGTTGACTGGTTCGCCGTGACGCTGGCACGCACGCCGGGCATCGCGATGAGGCTGTTCACCGCGACCGAACGGAGCCTCGCCCGGCCCGAGCGGTTGGCCGCCCGGTTCGCGGCGAAGGAGGCGGTCGCCAAGGTTCTCGGCGCACCCCCCGGTCTCGAGTGGCACGACACCGAGGTGGTTCTCGGTACCGGGGGGCGACCGTCGTTACGGATTATCGGCACGGTGGCCGCCGCGGCGGCCCGGCTCGGCATCGCGTCCTGGCATCTCTCGCTCACCCACGACGGCGGCGTGGCCGTGGCGATGGTCGTTGCCGAGACCTGAGCACGGTCGGGTCCGGTGGGCCCGTGCCGGCCTGTCGGGCGCCCGCGGATCGGAGCGGGGCAGCATGTCGGCATGCGCAATGCCCATACGGTTGAACAGGTTCGAGGTGCCGAGGCGCCGCTGCTCGCCTCGCTGCCCCCCGGCGCTCTGATGCAGCGGGCGGTGCACGGGCTCGTCGCGCACGCCGCACGACGCCTCGGGCGGGTCTACGGTGCCCGCGTCGTCGTGCTCGCCGGCGGTGGCGACAACGGTGGTGACGCCCTCTGGGCCGGAGCGCGGCTGGCCGCCCGAGGGGCGCGGGTTGATGCGGTGGCACCCGGCCGCACCCATCCGGAAGGCACCGCCGCCCTGCTCGCGGCCGGTGGTCGACTGCACCATCCGGGTCCGGTGGTGGGCGGGGGCGGTCCGGCGGGTGCGGGGCAGCCGATCGACGATGAGCGGCTGCGTATTCTGTTCGCCGCCGCCGATCTGGTGCTGGACGGGTTGCTCGGCATCGGTGGCCGGGGCGGGCTGCGCGAGCCGTACGCCCGGCTCGCCGCTCTGGCGCCCCCCGAACGGACGGTGGCGGTCGACGTCCCCAGCGGGGTGGACGCGGATACCGGGGCCGTCGCGGGGCCGGCGGTCCGGGCGAGCAGTACCGTCACCTTCGGTACCCGCAAACGCGGCTTGTGGCTCATGCCCGGTGCCGCCCACACCGGTCCCGTCGAGCTGGTCGACATCGGACTGAACCTGCCTGAACCCGACCTGTGCGCTCTCGACGATGCCGACGTTGCCGCGGCGCTGCCCGTTCCCAGCCCGAGGGCGTCCAAGTACAGTCGCGGGGTCCTTGGCCTCGTTGCCGGCAGCGGCGCCTATCCGGGCGCCGCGGTGCTCGCGGTCGGCGGCGCGCTGCGCGGCGGCGCCGGGTATCTGCGGGTAGTGACCGAGGGGCACGCTGAGAAGGCCGAGGGCGAGGCCGTCGGCGCGGTCGTGAGCAGGGCCGGCGATTTCGTGCGGATGTCGCATCCCGAGGCCGTCGTGACCGCCATCGAGGCCGGTGACGCCGACGCGATGCTGGCCGCTGGCCGGGTCCAGGCCTGGGCGATCGGCCCGGGCCTGGCGCCGGGACCCGCGGTCCGTACCTTGCTGACGGCGTTGCTGGCGACGGACCTTCCGGTCCTGGTCGACGCGGGAGGCCTCGACCCGCTTGCCGCGATCATCGCGGCGCGGCCCGCTGCCGTCGCCGAGCGGGCGGCGCCGGTGCTGATCACACCGCATGAGGGCGAGTTCCAGCGGTTCGTCTCGGTCGCCCTTGGCGGGGATGCGCAGACCACCGCCGCCGAACTCGCCGACGATCGGCTCGCCGTTCTCCGGCGGGCCGCGGCGGCGACGGGAGCGGTGATCCTGCTCAAGGGCGCCCGCACGCTCGTCGTGCGGCCGGATGGATCGGCGCTGGTCAACACGACCGGATCGGCATGGCTGGGGACCGCCGGGACCGGTGACGTGCTGACCGGCCTGATCGGGTCGCTGCTCGCCGCCGGGCTCGCCCCGGCGACGGCCGGGGCGGTCGGCGCCTATCTGCACGGCCGGGCCGCCGAGCGGGCCCCCGTGCCGCTGGCAGCGAATGATCTGCCCGCCATCCTGCCCCAGGTCATCGGCGACCTGCTCGACCAGCGACGGATGCCACGCGGAGTAGCGTGACGGCGTGACCGAACAGCGGGCCGATCCTCCTGCCGGGAATGATCTTCGTTCCTATGCCGCCATCGATCTCGACGCGGTCCGCACGTCGGTGGCCGCCCTCGTCGCCCGGGCAGGCGACGCCGCCACCATGGCGGTCGTCAAGGCTGACGGCTACGGCCATGGCATGATCCCGTGCGCGCGGGCGGCCCTGGAGGGCGGGGCCACCTGGCTCGGCACGGCGTTCCTCGAGGAGGCGCTCGCCCTGCGCGCGGCCGGGTTCACCGTCCCGGTGCTGTCCTGGCTCGCGGCGCCCAGTGAATCGTTCGCCGCCGCCATCGCCGCGGATGTCGACCTGTCCGCGTCCGCGGGCTGGGCGCTCGAGGAGACCGCCGCGGCGGCCCGGCGGACCGGCCGTACCGCCCGGGTGCACCTCAAGGCGGACACGGGCCTCGGCCGGGCGGGAGCCACGGAGGCCGACTGGCCGGCGCTGTGCGACGCCGCGGCGGCACTCGAGGCCGAGGGCGTGATCGAGGTGATCGGCGTGTGGAGCCACTTCGCGTTCGCCGATGCCCCCGGGCATCCCACGGTGCAGGGTCAGATCGGGCGTTTCCGGGATGCGATCGACATCGCCACGAAGGCGGGGCTACACCCATCCGTGCGGCATCTGGCGAACTCGGCGGCCACCCTGGTCAGCCCGGAGGCGCATTTCGACCTGGTCCGACCGGGAGTGTCCGTTTACGGACTGTCCCCGGGCCCGGAGGTCGGGCCGCCGGCGGCCTTCGGTCTGCGCCCCGCGATGACGCTGACGACGCACGCCGCGTTGACCAAGCGGGTACCGGCGGGAACCGGCGTCTCCTACGCGCACCGGTACACGACAACACGCGAGACGACGCTCGCCGTGGTGCCGCTGGGCTACGCCGACGGCATCCCCAGGTCCGCGACGAACACCGCGGAGGTGCTGTTCGGCGGGCGGCGCCGCCGCATCGCCGGCACGGTCTGCATGGATCAGTTCGTCCTCGATGTGGGTGACGACCAGGTGGCGGCCGGCGACGAGGTGCTGCTCTTCGGCCCCGGTGACCGCGGCGAACCGACCGCGGACGACTGGGCTGCGGCGCTGGGCACCATCAACTACGAGATCGTCAGCCGGGTCGGGGCTCGGGTCCCCCGCCGCTACGTCTGATGACAGCCCGTCGGGCGGCCTCTCGGGCGGCGCCGGACGAGTCGAAGATGCGGGATGCGGGCTCAGCCGCAGCCGCCGGGGCCGCAGGCACCGCCGGAACCGTGACCGCCGGTGGGCGACACGTGGCCGCCGAGCGAGCCGCGCTCCATCCGCCGACGCACGGGGCGGGAGACGGCGGCCTCGCGCTCGGCCTCCTCGAGGCGGGAACGGGTAGTCAGTGTCAGCATCACCGGCCCGGCCGACACCGGAGCCGGAGCCGCGGCGCCGGGGCCCTCGGCCGGCTCGGTGTCGTCCGGCACCCCCAGCGCGGCGGCGCGCTCCGGGCCCGTCAGACGACGGCCGGCGCTCGCCGGGATGTCCTTGCTCCTGTGCCACCTCAGCCGCACGATCTCCGCCTCCGGTCCACACCCGCTGATCGATCTGATCCCACCGGATCCGCCCGCTCCCGGCTTCTCGATCCAGTCGATCCAGCCGGGGGCGGCACTTCCACGGTAGTCGGCCCGCTCCCACCCGGTCCGGCGGGCGTCGGCGCTGTGGCCTACGCCCGGCTTGTCTTCTTCACGATATTTGTCGTCTTCACGACGCCCGGTGCCGTCGCGACGCGTCGCACCGGCGTGGATCCGGTGCCGTGGGGCGGGGCCCATCCCCTAGACTCGGCCCGGAGTCGTGACTGGCGCATCGAGGTGGAACTGACCACCGGGGAG
>NZ_CDWRCM010000001.1:116412-120037 GCF_977927585.1 Frankia sp. CcWB2
CGATCGAGCGGAACGGTGCCGCGCGCCTGGGCACCCCCGGCCGGATCAGACCTGCCGGAGGTCAAGGTGCATCAACCACCGATTCCCCACCTCGCCGTCGCCGATCCCGAACTCGCCGGTCTCGTCGAGGCCGAAGCCACGCGCCAGTTCTCGTCGATCAGGCTGATCGCGTCGGAGAACTACGTCTCTACCGCGGTGCTGGAGGCGTCCGGCTCCGTGCTGACCAACAAGTACTCCGAGGGCTACGTCGGTCGGCGTTACTACGAGGGCCAGCAGGTCATCGATCCGATCGAGACGCTTGCGGTCGACCGTGCCAAGGCGCTGTTCGGGGTCGAGCACGCCAACGTCCAGCCGTACTCGGGTTCCCCGGCGAACCTCGCCGTCTATCTGGCCTTCGCCGAGCCAGGGGACACCGTGATGGGCCTGTCGTTGCCGATGGGCGGCCATCTGACCCACGGCTGGAGCGTCTCCGCGACCGGCACGTGGTTCCGCAGCGTCCGGTACGGCGTGCGCGCCGGCACCGGCCGCATCGACCTGGACGAGGTGCGCGACCTCGCCCTGGCCGAGCGTCCCAGGATTATTTTCTGCGGCGGTACGGCGATCCCGCGGACGATCGACTTCCCGGGGTTCGCCGCGATCGCGCGGGAGGTCGGGGCGGTGCTCGTCGCGGACATCGCGCACATCGCCGGGCTGATCGCGGGCGGGGCACACCCCTCGCCGGTGGGGCACGCCCCGGTGATCTCCACCACCACGCACAAGACGCTGCGCGGCCCGCGCGGGGCGATGCTCCTCTCCGACGCCGAGCACGCCACCGCGATCGACAAGGCGGTGTTCCCAGGCCTGCAGGGCGGGCCGCACAACCACACCACCGCGGCGATCGCCGTCGCCCTGCGCGAGGCGGCGGCACCCGCGTTCCGCGACTACGCGCACGCGGTCGTGGCGAACGCCCGCGCGCTGGCCGAGGCCCTGGTGGAGCGGGGCTTCGACCTGGTCACCGGCGGTACCGACAACCATCTGATCCTGATCGACCTGACCGGCAGGGACATCGGCGGCAAGCCCGCGGCCCGGGCGCTCGACCAGGCCGGGATCGAGCTGAACTACAACGCGGTGCCCTTCGACCAGCGCAGGCCCTTCGACCCGTCCGGTATCCGACTGGGAACCGCCGCCATCACCACCCGCGGCCTGGGCGCCGGTCACATGCCGGTGCTCGCCGGCTGGATCGACGATGTCGTCAAGGCCGCCGTGGCCGGCGACACCGCGACCATCACCCGGGTCCGGGAGCAGGTCACCGAGCTGACCGCCGCCTTCCCGATGCCGGGCTTCGCCTGAGCACGGGATCCGCGTACAGGCCCGGTAAGCGGCCCCGGCTGACGCCCCCCACGTCCCGGCCGGGGGCCCGTCGGCCGGCGTGGCCGGGTGCATCATCGGTGCAGAAGAGGCACCGAGGAGAGGTGGCGCCGATGGCGAAGACCGTGGGTGCGATCGCGGGTTCCCGCTCGGCTCGGGCCACGGGGTCGCTCGGGGTGGTCGGTGCCGCTGCCGTCGCGGCGGGCCTGGTCGCCGAGCGGCGGATGATCCGCCGTCGGCGTGGGATGGCCGATCTCGCGTCCGACGCGCGGATCGAGCCGATCAGGGGTTGGGTCACCACCGTGATCGCGGGGGACGGTATTCCGCTGTACATCGAGGAGATCGGCCCGTCGGACGCCCCGGTGACGCTGGTGTTCGTCCACGGGTTCTGCGTCACGGCCGATTCCTGGATCCTGCAGCAGCGGGCGCTCACGGACCTCGGCCGGATGGTCTTCTATGATCAGCGGGCGCATGGGCGTTCCGGGCCGTCCGAGGTCAAGAACTGCACCATCGACGTACTCGCCGACGACCTCTTCCGAGTGATCACCGAGCGGGTCCCCCGGGGGCCGATCATCCTGGTGGGCCATTCGATGGGCGGCATGACGGTGCTGGGTCTGGCCGACACCCACCCGGAACTGTTCGATGACCGCATCGTCGGGGTGGCCCTGCTCGCCACCAGCGCCGGTGAGCTGGCCCGGCTGACCTTCGGGCTGCCGGCGTCGGTGACCGGGGTGGTGCGCCGCGTTCTGCCGGGTTTCGCGGTCGGTATGCGGCACGCGCCGAGCCTGCTCGAACGTGCCCGGCGGCGGGGCAGCGACCTGTCGTGGGAGCTGACGCGGCGCATCGGGTTCGGATCGACCGAACTACCGCCGTCGGTGGTCTCCTTCCTGGAGACCATGGTCGCGGACACCCCGATCCCGGTCATCGCGGCGTTCCTGCCCACCCTGCTCGACCACGATCGGCTCGTGGCGGCCGAGCGGCTGGCGGAGATCCCGACCGTGCTCATCGTCGGGGACGCCGACCTGATGACCCCGCTTGCCCACAGCCGCACCCTGGCGGAGGTGTTGTCCCGGGCGGAGCTCATCGTCGAGGAGGGCGCCGGGCACGCCATCATGTTGGAACGCCCGGACGTGGTGAACGCCGCCATCCGGGAGATGGCACGGCAGGCGATGGTGCCACGCGCCATGCCGCGCCCGCGGTCGGCACGGGCCGACCGGTCGGCGCCGGCACAGACCGGTCGGTCGGGACGGACCGGTCGGTCGGGGTCGGCACGGGCCGGTCGGTCGGCACGGTCCGAGACATTCTCCGTCTCCCCACGCGGGCCCCGGAGCGAGGCGACGACGGAAGGCACATGAACACGGTCGAGGTATCCACGGCGGAGCGCATGCGGGAGTTCGGGGCCTGGTTGGCCGCCCTGCTGCGACCCGGGGACCTGCTCGTGCTCTCCGGCCCGCTTGGCGCGGGCAAGACGGTCCTGGCCCAGGGGATCGCGGCCGGGCTGGGCGTGCGGGAAACGGTCACCTCGCCGACGTTCGTGCTGGCCCGGATCTACCCGGACGGGCGGATTCCCCTCGTGCACGTGGACGCCTACCGGCTCGGTGGGGTCGCCGAGGTCGACGATCTCGACCTCGACGCCGACGTCGACACCTCGGTCACCGTGGTCGAGTGGGGCGTCGGTCTTGTGGAACGTCTCACGCAGGATCATTTGGAGATCGTGATCTCCCGGCCACGTGCCGACGAGGTCGGGGAGACTCGGATAGTCCGCCTCGTCCCGTCCGGGGCCAGCTGGATCGAACGGCTGCGCGCACGTGCGCCGGTGAGTTGAGACTCCCCGCATCGACCCGCCGCGCGCGGCGTGACATCGGTGGCATCGTGGTGGTGGAGCGGGTGCCCGCCGTGGTCGGCGAGGCGATCCGTAGTCTGGACGAGTGCTGGTGATGGCTCTTGACACATCCACGGCAGCGTGCTCGGTCGCGCTTGCCGAGCTGACGTCGTCCGACCCCGCGCGGCCGGTGAGTGGGACGGGTGGCGAGCGCGCCGCGCTCGGGGTGCACGTGTGGCCGCGAGCGGTCATGGTCACCGTCGACGCCCGCCGCCACGGGGAGTTGCTGGCGTCGTCGATGCGCGCGGTGCTCGCCGAGGGGGGTGCCCGCCCCACCGATCTCGACGTCGTGGTCGTGGGCGCCGGTCCCGGGCCGTTCACCAGTCTGCGGGTCGGGATGGTGACCGCCGCCGCCTTCGCTGACGCACTGGGCGTGCCGGTGCACGGGGTGTGCTC
>NZ_CDWRCM010000001.1:120272-127698 GCF_977927585.1 Frankia sp. CcWB2
CTGGATGCCATCGGTGCCGCCACCGGCGGCTCCGTCGCCGTCGTGACGGATGCCCGTCGGCGCGAGGTCTTCTGGGCCTGTTACCGCGACGGGGTGCGGGTCGGCGATCCGGCCGTTGGCCGTCCGGCCGACGTCGTCCGGTTCCTGCGCGGCCTCGGTGTCGACCGCGTCGTCGGCCCGGGAACGGTGCTCTACCCGGAGATCTTCGTCGAACTCGCCGCGGCCGCAGCCGGTACCACGGCCGGGGAGGCGCCCGCGCCCGGCGCAGGCCAGGCGGACGACGGCTATCCCCGGCCAGAGCTGCTCGTCGGTCTCGCCGGGGCCGACGTGCTGGCCGGGCGCGCTCCCCAGCCCCTCGTCCCGCTCTACCTGCGGCGGCCGGACGCGACCGAACCGCATACACCGAAGCCGGTCACGGTTTGACGCAGCCGCGATCACACCCTACCGGTCCGGATGGGCCGGATCTGCTCCTCGTTCCAATGCGCTGGTGGCACGTGGCGATGGTCGCCGAGCTGGAGCAGACGGTATTCGACATCGATCCGTGGACGGCCGAGCTGTTCTGGTCCGAACTCGCGCAGGGCGAGCAGCGACGGTACCTGACGGCGCTGTGGCGTCCACAGGGCGTCCCGACGCACGACACGTCCGCGATCGTCGGTTATGCGGGGCTGGCGCTCGCCGAGGACGGCGCCTACATCCAGACGATCG
This sequence comes from Frankia sp. CcWB2, assembly GCF_977927585.1. Lineage (NCBI taxonomy): Bacteria > Bacillati > Actinomycetota > Actinomycetes > Frankiales > Frankiaceae > Frankia > Frankia sp. CcWB2. Next base: position 120,978 of record NZ_CDWRCM010000001.1, read on the forward strand.
GCGTTGTGCCCCGGATGCGCGGGCGGGGGGTGGGCGCCCGTCTGATGATCGCCCTGCTGCGTGACGCCCGGCGGGCGGGTGCCCGCAGCTGCGGGCTGGAGGTCCGCACCGACAACCAGGCGGCCCGCGCCCTCTACAGCCGGCTCGGTTTTGTCGACATTGGGCTGCGTCGCGGTTACTACCAGCCTTCCGGCGGAGATGCCTACGTGATGCGGGTCCGGAAGATCGACACCATTGGTTACGCGGAGCTGCTCGACCGCGTCGAGGCGACGTTGCTCATCACCTCTCGGGCCGAGCCCTGACCTGTTCGAACCGCCAGGCACGCGGATCGCCGTTCGTCAGCTCGGCCGGTGGCTCCGGCAGCGGGCAGCGGGTGTCCCCGGTAGTCTGCGCGGACGTGCCCGCATCGGGCGGCGTCCGCAGCATGATGACGATGAGATCCTCGCCCCGTTGGCTGCTGACGTAGACCTCGCCGTCTCGCTCCGCAAGCGCATCGATCGCCCAGTCCCGCAGGCCGCCCGCCCGGCCGGCCGCCGCCTTGGCCTCCCACATCCAGATCATGTCCTCATGGTGCCCCATGTCCCCGTGCGCTCATGTGCTCATGGGCCCCGTGGCGCCGGGCGCCGACCGGTGGGAGCGGGCCGCCGCGAAGGGGGCCGGGTCTTGGCCAGGGGTCGGCTCGGGACGACCTGAATTCCCGCCGTCTTGTCAGATCCGACCGTCTTGGTTGACGTCTGCGGCGCGGGTGCTAAGTTGGCACTCGGCACATGAGAGTGCCAGCGACAACAGGCGCCTGTTCACCCGCGACGGCAGGCCGCCAGGGTCGCTCTCTCATCCAGCGCAGGAAGGGGGAGGTCGATCGTGACGACCGCCACCAAGGTTGCTATCAAGCCTCTCGAGGACCGTATCGTCGTGCAGCCCTCCGACGCGGAGCAGACCACCGCGTCCGGGATCGTGATTCCGGACACGGCGAAGGAGAAGCCCCAGGAGGGTATCGTTCTCGCGGTCGGCCCGGGTCGGTTCGAGGACGGCAAGCGCGTCCCGCTCGACGTCAAGGTCGGCGACGTGGTGCTCTACAGCAAGTACGGCGGCACCGAGGTCAAGTACTCGGGCGAGGAGTACCTCGTGCTCTCCGCTCGCGACGTTCTCGCGATCATCGAGAAGTAGGCCGCTCGCCGGTAGCACTAAGGGGCGCGTCCCGCTGGCGGCCGCCCGGTTCCCGCCGGGCCCGCCGGCGGGGCGCGCTCCTGCTGTTTTCCACCGGTATTCGGTGTCGGGAGGACAACCAGGTATGCCGAAGATTCTGACGTTCAACGAGGACGCCCGCCGCGCGCTCGAGCACGGGGTGAACGCCCTGGCCAACGCGGTCAAGGTGACGATCGGCCCGCGTGGTCGCAACGTCGTCATCGACAAGCACTACGGCGCCGCGACGATCACCAATGACGGGGTGACGATCGCGCGCGAGATCGAGCTGGAGGACCCCTACGAGAACCTGGGTGCCCAGCTCGCGAAGGAAGTCGCCACCAAGACCAACGACGTGGCTGGCGACGGCACCACGACGGCGACCGTGCTAGCCCAGGAAATGGTGCGCTTCGGTCTCAAGCAGGTGACCGCGGGGGCCGCCCCACTGGCGCTGAAGCTGGGCATCGAGGCCGCCGTCGAGGCCGTCTCCGCGGCCCTGCTGAAGCAGGCCATCGAGGTCAACTCGAAGGAGACCATCGCCCAGGTCGCCGCCATCTCCGCTCAGGACTCGCAGGTCGGGGAACTGATCGCCGAGGCGATCGACAAGATCGGCAAGGATGGCGTCATCACGGTCGAGGAGAGCCAGACCCTCGGGCTGGATCTTGAATTGACCGAGGGCATGCAGTTCGACAAGGGCTACATCTCGCCGTACTTCGTCACGGACGCCGAGGCCCAGGAGGCCGTGCTTGAGGACGCCTACGTCCTGCTCTACCCGGGCAAGATCTCGGCGCTGAACGAGATCCTGCCCGTGCTGGAGCAGGTCGTCCAGGAGCGCAAGCCGCTGCTGATCATCGTCGAGGAGGTCGAGGGCGAGGCCCTGTCCACCCTGGTGGTGAACTCGATCCGCAAGACCTTCCAGGTCGTCGCGGTCAAGGCTCCCGGGTTCGGGGACCGCCGCAAGGCACTGCTGCAGGACATTGCCGTGCTTACCGGCGGCCAGGTGGTGGCCTCGGAGGTCGGTCTCTCCCTCGATGCGGTGACGTTGGCCGACCTGGGCCGGGCCCGGCGGGTCACGGTGGACAAGGACAACACCACCATCGTCGACGGGGCTGGCGAGGCCTCCTCGATCGCAGATCGGGTGCGTCAGCTCAAGCAGGAGATCGAGGTCAGCGACTCCGACTGGGACCGCGAGAAGCTGCAGGAGCGGTTGGCCAAGCTCGCCGGTGGGGTCGCGGTCATCCGCGTCGGCGCCGCCACCGAGGTGGAGCTCAAGGAGAAGAAGCACCGCCTCGAGGACGCCGTGTCGGCCACCCGCGCGGCCATCGAGGAGGGCATCATCGCCGGCGGCGGTTCCGCGCTCACCCACGTGGCGTCCGTGCTCGACGACGGGCTTGGCCGTACCGGGGACGAGCTCGCCGGGGTACGGATCGTGCGCTCCGCGCTCGACGCCCCGCTGTCGTGGATCGCGCGCAACGCTGGTCTGGAGGGCGCGGTCATCGTCTCCAAGGTCAAGGAGCTCGAGCCGGGTCGTGGGTACAACGCGGCCACCGGCGAGTACACCGATCTGATCGCGGCCGGCGTCGTCGACCCGGTCAAGGTCACCCGGTCGGCGGTGGCGAACGCCGCCTCGATCGCGGCTCTGCTCATCACCACCGAGGGTCTGGTCGTCGAGAAGCCGGCGGAGCCCGCTCCCCAGGACGGCCGCGGCCACGGGCACGGGCACAGTCACCCGCAGGGCCCGGGTTTCTGACCGGATCGGCGTCGTGGGGCCTCGCCGGGTGCGGCCCGGCCCCCGGGCCCCGGTACGTCCGGAGCCCGGTCGGTCCTTGATGATCGACCGGGCTCCGGCGCGTTGGGTCGCTGCCGCGTCGGGTCGCTGTCGGGTCGCTCACCCGTCGTGGGTGGTCCAGGAGACCAGGACCGGCTATCCCGACCCGTCCGCCTATCGGCCCCTGGTCGCCCTCTCTCAGCAGGCCGGTGCGAGTCCGGGCCGGGCCGGGGTGCGTCTCGTGGCCCCCCGCCGGGAGCGGCCGGTGAGGATCGCATCCCGTTCGGACTCGCTCAGCCCGCCCCATACGCCATAGGGCTCCCGGGCGGTCAGCGCGTACTCACCGCAGGCGCGGATGACTGGGCAGCGGGCGCAGACCGCCTTGGCCGCGGCCTCACGGGCGGCTCTGGCCGGCCCCCGTTCGCCCTCCGGGTGGAAGAAGAGCTCCGTGCTCTCACCACGGCACGCCCCGTGCAGCTGCCATTCCCACTTCTCCGCGCCGGGGCCTGGAAGTCGTCGGACGTCGGTCATCGATCTGAGCCCCCTTTCGACCTGAGCGGCAAGCGCCGCCACTTCACCGTAGTACCGGGTCACCCTCTGAGTGATCTTGAAATTTCACCCGGGTGAGCCCGCGTCACGGGTCGTTCCGCCCGGCCGTTGCACGGTCGGGAAGTCCCTGGATGTCCAGGGATCTCAGGCGGATCAGGGTCCGAGTCGGCCGCGGGACTTCCGGCCGGCGCCGTGTTCCGTCATGGCTGACCGACCGCGCCGGATCCGCAGGTCCGGCGGAACTTTTGTTGACGGTCGAACGCCTACCCCGGTGGTCGGCTGGTCACACGGCCTGAGCGGGAATTAGCGTGGCCACCGCCGGCCGCGCTCCGTCGGCGCGCAGCATCCACCCCGGCCGGGTGTCCGGTCAGGCGGCGACGCGAGTCCGCCTCAGCGCGAGTCCGCCTCCGAGGCGGCGGATGCCTCGTAGATCCCGTCGGCGAAGCCGCGGGCGTAATCCCAGCTGACGTAGCACGACGGGTCCGGCGCGAACGCCGGCTCGTGGACTCTCGTCCGCCCCTCGTTGAGAAGGTTGCGCAGGTTGCCAGCCAGCAGGTCCCAGTCGAAGAAGTGGGGCTCGGCGCAGCCCTCGCAGTCGACGACAAGGCCGCGGTAGCCGCGCGGCTCGAGCAGCGTGCGGAAGACGTCGAGGTCTCCCAGCTCGGCGAGGACTTCCTCCCGCTCGTGCAAGGACAGCGGTTCGAGCAGGTCGAGGTCGTCAACGGAGTCGAGGCGCGCGAGCTCGGCAGCCGGATCCTCGGGGTCGCCCGCGAAGGGGTCGACAGGCTCGTCGCTCACGACGACCACGCTACGCTTGCCCGGACTGCTTAGTGGTCCCGATCCGGAGTCTCGGCACCGATGTGCGGCGCTCTGGACATAGTCCGTCGCGGTCGGTCCGCTGTTCTGCTGGGCGCGCGGGTCCCGATCAGGCCCGGTGGGCGGCGCTGTGGTATAGAAAAATGTTATCCATGGCGATGTCGGTCACGGGCGATGTCGGTCACGCCGGAACCGCCGATATGTGCCGGTGACCTCTACGATGGAGTCTGTGCCGCCGCTCGGTGCCCGGTTCTGGTAGTAGGTATACTTTTCCGCCGTTGCGCGCGACCCGTCGCTCCAGGACGGCGGGCGGGGCTCGTGCCGCGGCGTCGGTCTGGGTCCGCGGCCTCGGTCAACGCGGAATGGAAGGTGCCATGAACGGTCCCCTCGCCACCGATTTCACGTTGCCGGCCGGGGTGGGCACCCACGTCGGCGCGCGTCCCGACCTGCTGGGGGCCGATGCCGCCGCGGTACCGCCGAAGCTGGCGATGCTCGGGCTGACCTTCGACGACGTGCTGCTGCTTCCGGCCGCCTCCGACCTGGTACCGGCGGAGGCGGACACGACGACCCGCCTGTCGCGGAGCATCGATCTCGCCGTGCCGTTGGTGTCGTCGGCCATGGACACGGTGACCGAGGCCCGCATGGCCATCGCGATGGCGCGCCAGGGCGGGGTCGGGGTACTGCATCGCAACCTCTCGATCGACGAGCAGGCGCAGCAGGTCGACATGGTGAAGCGTTCCGAGTCCGGGATGATCACCGCACCGGTGACCTGCGGGCCCGACGCCACCTTGGAGGACGCGAACGTCCTCATGGCGAGGTACCGGATCTCGGGTGTCCCGGTGACGGAATCCGACGGCCGGCTGGTCGGCATTGTGACGAACCGGGACATCCGCTTCGAGCGGGACTACTCGCGTCGAGTGCAGGACGTCATGACCCCGATGCCGCTGATCACTGCACCGGTGGGCGTCTCGCCGGAGGACGCGCTCGCCCTGCTCCGCCGCCACAAGGTCGAGAAGCTGCCGATCGTGGACGAGCGTGATCGGCTGCGCGGTCTGATCACAGTCAAGGACTTCACCAAGCGGGAGCAGTACCCGCACGCCACCAAGGACACCGATGGCCGGCTGATGGTCGGCGCCGCCGTCGGTGTGGGGGAGGACGCCTACAAGCGCGCCCAGGTCCTCGTCGCCGCCGGGGTCGACTTCCTCGTCGTGGACACCGCGCACGGGCATCATCGAGCCGTGCCCGACGTGGTGCGCCGGATCAAGACCGACATGCCGACCGGGGTGGACGGCCGGCCGCTCGACGTGATCGGTGGCAACGTGGCGACCGGGGCCGGTGCGGCGGCGCTGATCGCGGCCGGGGCGGACGCCATCAAGGTCGGGGTCGGGCCCGGCTCGATCTGTACCACCCGGGTGGTGAGCGGCGTCGGCGTCCCCCAGGTCACGGCCATCTACGAGGCATCGCGCGTCGCCCGGGAGCACGGTGTGCCGGTGATCGGAGACGGCGGCCTGCAGTACTCGGGTGACATCGCGAAGGCCATCGCCGTCGGCGCCGACACGGTCATGCTGGGCAGCCTGCTGGCCGGTGTCGACGAGAGCCCAGGAGAGTTGATCTTCATCAACGGCAAGCAGTACAAGGCTTACCGGGGCATGGGCTCGCTCGGCGCCATGCGTAGCCGCGGCAGCGCGCGGTCGTACTCGAAGGATCGGTACTTCCAGGACGACGTGCTCTCCGATGACAAACTGGTTCCCGAGGGCGTCGAGGGCCAGGTGCCCTATCGGGGTCCACTGGCGGCCGTGGCCCATCAGCTGGTCGGCGGTCTGCGGGCGGCGATGGGCTACACCGGCTCGCCCACCATCCGGCGGATGCAGGACGAGGCGCAGTTGATCCGTATTACCTCGGCGGGGCTGATCGAGAGTCACCCCCACGACATCCAGATGACCGTCGAGGCGCCGAACTACAACTCCGCGCGCTGACGCCGTCGCGCCGCGCGACCGACCAGGCCGTCGCCGGGCCGTCCCCAGGCCGGTGACGGCCGTCGCGTCTCGTGCGCGGTCATCTGGTCATCTGGTCATCTGGTCACCGGGATGTTCGGTCAGTCGTGGAGCAGATACGTCGGTTTTCCGGTCGGCACGAGCCTGCCGGCCCAATCAGGAGGCGCCAGCAGTGGCAGAGATCGAGATCGGCATCGGCAAGAGCGCGCGGACCGCGTATGGTCTCGACGCCGTCGGCATCATTCCATCCCGTCGGACCCGTGACCCGGCGGACGTCTCGCTCGCCTGGGAGATCGACGCCTACCGGTTCGACCTGCCGCTCGTGGCCGCTCCGGCCGACGCGGTGACCTCACCCGCGTCGGCGATCGCGCTCGGCCGGCTCGGTGGTCTCGGTGTTCTGCACATCGAGGGG
>NZ_CDWRCM010000001.1:128061-136459 GCF_977927585.1 Frankia sp. CcWB2
CTGTGGACCCGGTACGAGGAGCCGGAGAACCACATCGCCGAGCTCAGCAAGATCGGGGCCGCCCAGGGCCCGGACGCGGCAACCGATCGGCTGCGCGCGTTGTACTCCGCGCCGGTCCAGCCGGGGCTGATCGCGCAGCGTCTCACCGAGCTTCGGGACGCTGGGGTGGTCGTGGCCGCGGCGCTGCGCCCGCAGAAGGTCAAGGCCCTGTGCCCGCACGTACTGGCCGCCGGGATCGATCTGCTCGTCATCCACGGTACGGCGGTTTCGGCGGAGCATCAGTCCCGCCGCAGCGAGCCGCTCAACCTCAAACGGTTCATCGGGCAGCTGGACATCCCGGTGCTGGTCGGCGGGTGCGCGTCGTTCTCCACCGCCTTGCACCTCATGCGCACCGGGGCGGCCGGTGTCATCGTGGGCGTCGGGTCCGGCTTCGGTGACCGTACCCGGGACGAGCTCGGGGTCGGCGTGCCGCTCGCCACCGCCATCGCGGACGCGGCCGGTGCGCGCATGCGTTATCTCGACGAGTCGGGCGGCCGCTACGTCCACGTCGTCGCGCATGGTGACCTTCGGACTGGCGGTGACGTCGCGAAGGCGGTGGCCTGCGGCGCGGACGCGGTCATGGTGGATGCGGCGCTCGCGGCCGCGGGGGAGGCCCCGGGCCAGGGCGGGGTCTGGCCGATGGACGTGCTGCACTCCGACCTGCCGCGGGGACGCTGGTCGCCGGTGGCCCCGACCGGGATGCTCGCGCAGATCGTGACCGGTCCGGGCACGGCGACCAGCACCGGTGTCCTCAACCTGGCCGGCGGCCTGCGCACGGCAATGGCGACGACGGGATACGCAACTTTGAAGGAGTTCCAGAAGGCGGAGATCATGGTGACTGCCAGTCCGTGACCGACGATGCACGTCATGCGTGGTCGTCGGGCGTCCTGCGAGGCGGTAGCCGTCGCGTGAGGTATCGCTCGCTGGTGCGCGAGCCCGACGGGCGTGCCCGTGGTGTGCCAACCACCGGCGGTACCCGGTCGATCCGGGCTCTTACCCGACATGGCACCCTGGAAGCGGTCCGTCTCCGGCATGAAGGACGACAGATGCGTCTCGACGAGCACGGCCGTTGGGTCAGCGATGACGGTGCCTATGTCTGGGACGAGGCCGCCCAGACCTGGCAGCCGTCATCGGCAGCGCCGCCGGCCGGTCCGTCGGCCTTGGCGCGATTCGGTAACCATCCCGGTGGGCCCGCCTTCGGTGCCGGTCCGGTCGGGGAGCCTGGATCCGGTCGGGCCGGGTCCGATGTAGGAGCGCAGGGCGGTTCGTTCGGTGGGCGGCCCGGCGCTGCCGGCTCGTCGCCCGATTCCGGGCCCAGCGCCGTGGAAGCGGCTCCGGCACCGCCGAGCTGGGGCGGGGCGCTCACCGATTCACCCCGCCCCCTGAGCGGCCCGGTGGCCACGCCATCAGCGCCGGACACACAGGGGCTGGCACCCTACGGCCCCACCGGCCAGCGCGGCCGGTGGGGGGAACCGGCCGCGGACGTCATTGCACCGCGCGGGCCGTCGGAGTGGGGCGATCTGACCGGTCCGGCCCGCCGCGCGGGTGCGGCGGATCCCGTCGATCCGGTGGCTGCGCCCGCAGCGCCGGCCGCAGCGCAGACGACCTGGGGCGACGGCGGCTCGACTGGCGAGATCCGGCGTGTCGGGGGCATGGCGGCGACGTACGCCCCGTCCACCGGTGGTGCGGCGGACGGCACACCGCGGTGGGACGGCGATCCGGACGGCGGGCCGGAGCCGTATGCCGGGTCGTTCGACGAGCACGACAGTGGATGGGCACCGTCCGGGCCCACCTCCCGGCGCGGGGCGACGGCCCGGCGTGCCGAGGCCGGCGGGCTGCCGGCACGGGTCACCGCGCTCGTCCAGCACGTGCGCGACCGTCCGCCGCTGCTGATCGGCGCCGCCGTCGTTCTCGTCTGCCTCGGGCTCGGCGTCATCGGATTCCTCGCCCTCGGCGGCGGTGGATCGGGCTCCGGGACCGCGGCTGGGCCGGCCGCGGTGGGGAAGGGCCGTTACTCCCCGGAGGTCCGTCGGGCATATCTCAGCTCGTGCCTCGACGTCAGCAACGGTAACGAAGGCTATTGCACCTGCACGCTGGAGAAGCTGGAAGCCGACTACACCCAGGAGGAGTACCAGCGGTTCAGCGACAACGTCCAGTCCGAGTCGTCGGAGCGCATCGTGCGGGAGATCTATGCCGCCTGCCGTGACAAACGATGACGATTACCGGTGTACAGTGGGTTGACAGAACTATTATCACATGCCTAGATGGGCTGCGGGACGACGGACGAGAGTGCTATTGCTTTTTCGTCGGCGATGTGATAAGACGTCCTTCACGTATCAACGGGCGGTCATGGCGGTGCGGTTCTCCGGGACACATCCCGAGACCGCTCCTCCCGGAGCGAGGCTGCCCCACGTGCATTCGTCCGCCCGGGCGGGGGACCCGGTGGCGTGGCCAGATCACACATTTACCCGACGCACGTCCACACGATGACTGCCCGCATCGTGCTGACCAGGGGGGCAGGAGATGCCGCCCTATGATCAAATACAGCGGTTCAGTGGCCATGATGCCTGAATCCGGGATAACGTCGCCGACGTCCGGCGCCCGCGCCCGGAGGCGGGTGACAGTTCTGTGACGACCTACGACACCGACCGCGACGGTGCCACGGGGCGCCCGGCTGCCTCCCGTCGTGACGACGATTTCTTCGCGGTGGAGCGGGTGGGCGAGCAGGCAGCCCGTCCTGTCTCCCGTGAGCCCGCGCCCACGTCCTGGGATTCGACTCCCTGGCCCCGGCGTGAGCCGGCGCCGAGACCGGGACCGGCCATGCCGCCGGCAGGCGGCGGTGCGCGTCCCGCCGATCCCTTCGACGTGACCACCACCTGGGACGGTCCGGCGCCGGGACCCGCCGGTGGACGCCCGCCGGGCATCTCGGTGACCCCCCCCGCTCCCGCTGGCCCGTCTACCCCGGCGGTGTCATCCGCCGCTCCGGTGGCTCCTCCTGTTCCTCCTGTTCCCAGGGGTCCTCGGGTTTCCGCCGGTCCGCCACCGACCGCGTCCCGGCCGACGTCCTACCTCCCCTCGGCGTCCCCGCCACCGCCCGCGGCGTCCAGGACGGCTGCGAGGCTGCCCGACCTGCAGGTGGGCGGGCCCGCTCGAGAGGCCTATCCGGTCCCGACCGGTCCGCCGTCGGGACCGGTGCAGATGGGCCGTTCCCCACGGGCCGGCGGGGCGGCGGGGACCACCTCCGGGACGAGATCGGGGGGTGGCGCTTCCGCAGACCCGTTCACCGGCGGGTTTCCGATCTCCGCCCGACCGGTTCCCGCGCCACCGTCCCGGGCTGTTCCCACATCGTCGGCGGACCTCAGGAGAGCTCCGGGCCAGTCGGGCACCCCGAGCCGGGTCACCGGCCCGGCCTTCCCGGTGGTGCCCGGGAGCTTTGGCGTGACCGCCGCCGCACCGCCGCCCGATGCCGGGCCCCGAACCGCATACTCCTCGACGGATCCTTGGAACGGGCACAGCTCGCCCCGCGTTCAACTGCCCGGTGCGGGTGCGCCTGCAGCGGGCCCGGGCCCCCTGAACCGGGAGGCCGGCGGGGTCCGTCCCGGTGGCGGTGGATCCGCCGGTCCGGGCGCGACCTCATCAACTCCGCCCCGCGGATTCGGGGGCGCGGCAGCCTATCTGCCGGGATCGGCGTCGAGTCGTCCCGGCAGGGACCCGGGTCCGGGAAGAAGGGGCCCGAACGGCGGTTCTGGGGGCAACGGCGGTTCCGGGGGACTACCCCCACACTCCCGCCAGGACCGTCTGCGCTCCCGCCAGGATCGTCCGCGGGACCCCCGCGACGGCGGAGCGGATCTCGCAGGCTGGCGGACTCCCCTGTCCGGCACCGAAGACGTCGTCCGTCCTCTCCCGCCCAACGGGCCCAACGGGATCGCCGGGCTGGTCCCCGGCCGTGAGGACCCGCTCTCCGGACCGCTCCCGGTGGCCCGGCGACGATCGTCGGTGGAGACTGCGACGGGGAGCGACTGGAGGATGCCGGCGAATCGGGCATCTGGACCGAGGGACTCGTTGGCCGGTCCGACTGACCGGTTGCCCGGCCAGAACGGGCTGCCCGCTCCGGCCCGCGGCCGGGCGCTCGCGGCCCCGGAGCGGCGGGCGGCTCCCGAGGCCGGCGCCGATGCGTCGCGGGCCAGCGGTCGGCCCGCCGACCTGGCTGTACCTCGGGTCGAGGAGACGATGACGACCGCTCGTCCGCTGTATCGGCCAGACGCCTCCGCGCCGCCGGCCGGGACCGGTGCGCGTGGCCTGGTCGGAACTCCGTTGCCGCCGGTGGGGCGCCGACCCGAGTCTCCCTCGGAGAGGACGTCCCTGGTGCCCCGGCGGGGATCGGGAAAGGCCAGAGGTGCCGGCCCCGCGCCGGATGACGACAGCGGCTGGCAGCCCTCCCGGTCGGTGCGCAAACCGAGTGGTCGCAGTGTGCCTGCCGACCGCCGCCGCACCCCGAATCCGGTGACCGACACCAACAATCTCCAACCGGTCTTGGCTCCTCAGCCCATCCGGTCATCCGGATCGACGCGATCGGGTGAGCGGGGTGCGGCGAACGGCGGCGAGCGCCGGCGTGGCACCGCGGACCGGGCCGGTCGCGCTGGCGGAACCGGCGCCAGGAGCCGTGGGCATGCTGGCCGGCATGAGGAGGGCGCCGGGGCCGGCGGCCATTCCGGGCCTGGGCGGCGGGCCTCCGGACGTGATGCCCGCGCGGTGGGGCTGCGGGAACCGGGGGATGCCCGGGATGAGCCGGACGACGAGGACCTCTCCGGCGAGGATCGCCTCGCCTGGCTTCATCAGGGTTGGATCGGTCCTTTGGCCGTTGCGTTGGTCCTCGCGTTGCTCGCGGTTGGCGGCTATGCACTCCTGCGCGGCGATGGCGACGGCAAGAGCGCGCCGTCGGTTTCGCCGGCTCCCCCCATCGGCTCGCCGACGCCCACCACGACCAGCCCGGACGCGATCAATGGCAAGGCGATGATTGATGGCAGCTGGGAATGCCGGCTTGTTACCGGGACGAATCCCCTGAAGCTGTCCGACAATGTCGTCGGTGTGCTCGTGGTCGAACGGACCGCCGGTGCCTACAGTTGGGGCGGCACCGCCGGTCAGTACACGATCACGCCGGTGGCCGGTAATGACGGCGGGAATGTGATCGGCAACGTGAAGTTCACCGGCGGGCCACTGAAGGATCTTTCCGGGGTGCACATCGCCAAGCCCGGGGCCGGAATCCGCGACAAGGCGCAGGGCACGCTGGAACTCACCGCGAGTGGCAGTGCGCCGCACCGATACTGCGGGGTGAACTGAGAAGATCCATCCCCATGCTGACGGTAAGTGAAACACCGATATGTCGGATCTAAGGCGCCCCTGGTCGCCCGGGATCTGCCGAGTTCCGACCCCGGCTGTCGGATTCAGGGTGGCGTGGGGCAGGATCAGGTGCCATGCTCAGGTCTGACCGTAGTGAGGGTGGCGGACGGTGTCCCGCCGCTGGCAGGACGGATGTGGCTGGCGGTGCGGACGGGGGCGTCCCCGCTCCCCGGGAGAGCGGCCGACGGGCCGTTAACCGGCGCGGCCTGCTTCGCTGGGCCGGGACCGCGGCGGTCGCGGCACCGGCCGCCGGGCTGTTGGCCGCGTGCGGGGGTTCATCCTCCTCGGCTAGCGCGACGCGCAAGGTACGTCTCGGCTATGTGACGTCCCGGACGGGGGCGTTCCGCAGTTACAGCGTGGTCGACTCGTATGTGCTGCAGACGATGCGCACGATCCTGGCCGACGGCGTGAAGGTGGGGAACCGCACCTATCCCGTCGAGATCTTCGTCCGGGACTCCGAGTCGGACCGCCATGGCGCCGGGACCGCGACAACCGACCTGATCTTCAAGGACAAGGTCGACATCGTGCTGGTCGGTGGCACCTCCGACACCGCCATTCCTGTCGCGGACCAGTGCGAGATCAACCAGGTTCCCTGTATTTCCACAATTGCCCCGTGGCAGGCCTGGTGGAATGGCCGGGGCGGCAACGTCGATATGCCCTTCCGCTGGACCTACCACTTTTTCTGGGGCATGGAGGACCTGGTGGCGACTTACGTCGCGATGTGGAGCCAGCTCGGGATCACCAAGGTGGGGCTCATGTATCCGGACGACGACGACGGCCGCGCGTTCGCCGACCCGGACTTCGGAATTCCCACCATCCGCAACTACAACAATCTCCGGCTGACGTCGCCGATGTCAGCCGGCTACTCAACCGGGGCGCCCTCATTCAAGACCTATATCGATGAATTCAAGAAGAACGGGGTGCAGGCCGTCGTCGGCGTGTCCCGGGCCGCGGACTTCGCCACCTTCCGGAAGGAGACCAGGGCCTCCGGTTACTCGCCGAACGCCCTGACGATCTCCAAGGCGATCTACTTCCAGGAGGATGTGCGTGGCCTCGGTACCGGTGGTGACGGTCTTACCACCGAGGTGGCGTGGTCACCGGCGCATCCCTTCCGTAGCTCGCTGACGAACAAGACGTCCCTGGAGTTGGCCAACGACTTCACCAGCGCCCGCGGTCAGGGGTGGACCCAGACCCTGGGATTTTTGTACGCCCTGTTCGAGGTCGCCGTCAAGGCGCTGAGCAACGTCGACTCCCTCAACAGTCGGGAAGCCGTCGCCACGGCCATCCGCGACGTCGACGCCCAGACCATTGTCGGACCCGTGGCGTTCGGAGCTCAGCCCAACGTCCCGAAGAACGTGGCCCGCATCGCCCTCGTCGGTGGTCAGTGGAACCAGAATCAGCAGGCGAACGATTTCAACCTCAAGATCGTCAACAACGCGGGTAACACCAAGGTCCCGCTGGAGGCCGAACTCCGCAAAGTTCCCTCGCCCGTCTGAGCTCGGGTCGGCTCGTTTGCCCGGGGCGACTGGCACCGGCCGTCCCGGGCGGGATCACCTCAGGTCCGTGCGGTTGCCCGCGACATCGTGTGCTCGACCACCGCGATCAGTGCGCTCTTGGTGGAGTCGCGGTTGCGGGCGTCGCAGGTGATGACGGGAACGGCCGGGCTGATCTGCAGTGCTTCCCGGACGTCCTCGATCGAGTGCCGCAGAATCCCGTCGAAGCAGTTGACGCCAATCACGAAGGGCAACTGCCGCTGCTCGAAGTAGTCGACCGCGGCGAAGCAGTCGGCCAGTCGGCGGGTGTCGGCGAGCACGATCGCACCGATGGCTCCCCGCACGATGTCGTCCCACATGAACCAGAAGCGGTACTGCCCGGGGGTGCCGAACAAGTACAGGATCAGATCCTCGTCCAGCGAGACTCGGCCGAAGTCCATGGCGACCGTGGTGGTGGTCTTGTCCATCAGGTGGGTGAGGTCGTCGATGTGGGCTCCCGCCTCGGTCATGACGGCCTCGGTGCGCAGCGGGACGATCTCGGACACCGAACCCACGAATGTGGTTTTTCCGGCGCCGAACCCGCCCGCTACTACGATCTTAACCGAGGTCGTGGCGACGGCGGAGTTGACCCGCCTGTTGTCAGAGCTTTCGAAGGCCACTGAGAACCCTTTCGAGCAACGCGAGATCCGGTGCCTCGTCGCGGTCAGGCTGCTGGTGGACGCGGACGAAGCCTTCGTCCGCCATGTCGCCTACCAGCACGCGGGCCACCCCGAGGGGCACCCGGAGGCCAGCGGCGATCTCCGCGATGGATCGCACCTGCCGGCACATGGCGGCGATGGTCTGTTGCTCCAGGTTGAGGCCGATCGCTCGTTCCTCGCCGAGAGGCGTCGTGAAGACGAGTGCCTCGATGGCGAGTTCATAGCGCGACCGAGTGCGCCCACCGGTCATCGCATACGGACGGACGACCGGCCCGGGCGTGCCCTCGGGATCGATACTCACCCTGACTCCCTGTGTTGCCGTCCGGTCACCGCGGAAGGGTTCCCTGCAGCTCGGCGCGCAACGCCGGGGTCAGGACGTCCTTCGCCCGGCTGACCAGCAGGGCCATCTCATAGCCGACCAGACCGATGTCGCAGGATGGTGCCGCGAGCACTGCCATGCTCGCGCCGTCACTGATTGCCATGATGAAGAGAAAGCCGTGCTCCATCTCCACGACCGTCTGGGTGACGCCGCCCGCCTCGAAGACGCGGGCGGCGCCCTGGGTCAGGCTCACCAGTCCCGAGGCCACTGCGGCGAGCTGGTCGGCGCGATCCCGGGGGAAGCCGTCGGAGACGGCGAGTAGCAGGCCGTCTGCGGACACCACGACGGTGTGGGCGGCACCCGGGACTCGATCGATAAAATTGTTGATCAACCAGTTGAGGTTCTGGGCTTCAGAACTCACGGGTGTCACCGTTCCTCCTGCGCGTCAC
>NZ_CDWRCM010000002.1:0-3991 GCF_977927585.1 Frankia sp. CcWB2
AGCCAGCTCTGCGCGCCGCGTACCGCCAGGACGACGTTCACCCCTGTCGGCGCGGGCGTGGTCGCGGTGGGAGCGGCCGGGCTCGTCGAGGCCGGCGGGACGGTCACGGTCGGGGTGAGCCCCACGGCCCCGCCCAGCCCCAGCGCGGCCCTGTCGTCCGAGGAATCGGAGGAACCTGGCAGCAGCAGCGCGAGAGCCGCGATGACACACACCACGACCAGCGAAACGATCATTGCCGGACCCCACCGGAACCCGCCGCGCCGCCGGCGGGACTCCCCGCGCAGCGGATCGAACTCGGCCGAGGGGCCCATCATCAACGGGCCGGTCTGGTGCTCGTGCGAGGCGTCGTAGGCCGCCAGCACCGGCCCGGGATCGAGCCCGAGGGTGGTGGCGATGCTGCGCAGATGCCCGCGGGCATACACCGTGCCGCCGCACTGCGAGAAGTCGTCCTGCTCGATCTGATCGATCAGACCCGCCCTGACCCGGGTGCGCTCGCTGACCTGGGAGACCGTGAGACCGCGGTCACGCCGTGCCGCTGCCAGGATGGACCCGACGCTGTCCCGCGGCTGCGGACCGTCCACGGACTGCATGAGCGAACCTCCGCAACCGTCTTTTCCGCCTACCGTGGACGCGAGGCCTTCAGTTTACGGCGCGTCCCCCGGCGCTGAAAGCGGGGACGTTCCATCGGAGGCTTCCTCATCCGTTACGCAGGGTTATGAGCAGACCCTCCAACTCGTCCGGCATGACCAGCACGTCACGCGCCTTCGAGCCCTCACTCGCGCCGACGATGCCCCGGCTCTCCATCAGGTCCATCAGCCGCCCGGCCTTCGCGAACCCGACCCGCAGCTTGCGCTGCAGCATCGAGGTGGAGCCGAACTGCGTGCTCACCACGAGCTCGACGGCCTGCAGGAAGAGCTGCAGATCGTCTCCGATCTCCTCGTCGATCTCCTTCCTGGCCTCGCCGCCAGCGTCGAACACGTCCTCCCGGAACGCCGGCGGCGCCTGTTCCTTCGTGTGGTCGACGATGGCCGCGATCTCGTCCTCGGAAACGAAGGCACCCTGGATACGGGCGGGTTTGCCCGCTCCCATCGGCAGGAAGAGCGCGTCCCCCAGGCCGACGAGCTTCTCCGCGCCGGCCTGGTCGAGGATCGTCCGGCTGTCCGCCAACGACGCCGTCGCGAAGGCGAGCCGGGACGGCACGTTCGCCTTGATCAGGCCGGTCACCACGTCGACGGAGGGCCGCTGGGTGGCGAGCACCAGGTGGATGCCCACCGCCCGGGCCATGGCGGTGATCCGGCAGATAGAGTCCTCGACGTCGCGCGGCGCCACCATCATCAGGTCGGCGAGCTCGTCGACGATGGCCAGGATGTAGGGGTAGGGCACGTAGACACGTTCGGATCCCGGCGGGGCAGCGATCTCACCGTTACGCACTTTGCGGTTGAAGTCGTCGACGTGACGCACCCCGCACGCGGCGAGGTCCTCGTACCGGTTCTCCATCTCCTTCACGACCCATTGCAGCGCATCGGCCGCCTTCTTGGGATTCGTGATGATCGGCGTGATCAGATGGGGAATACCCTGGTAGTTCGTCAGCTCGACCCGCTTGGGGTCCACCAGCACCATGCGCACCTGGTCAGGGGTGGCCCGGGCCAGCACCGAGGTGATGAGGGTGTTGATACACGTCGACTTGCCGGCTCCAGTCGCCCCGGCGATGAGGATGTGCGGCATCTTGGCCAGGTTGGCGAGCACGTAGCCGCCCTCGATGTCCTTGCCGAGACCGACAACCAGCGGATGCGGGTTGCCGGTCGCCTCCCCGCTGCGCAGGACGTCGCCGAGCGACACCAACTCCCGGTCGGTGTTGGGAATCTCGATACCGACCGCGCTCTTGCCCGGGATCGGACTGATGATCCGCACGTCCGGGCTCTTCACCGCGTACGCGATGTTCTTCGTGAGCTGGATGATCCGCTCGACCTTGACCGCGGCACCGAGCTCGACCTCGTAGCGGGTGACCGTCGGTCCCCGGGTGAAGCCGGTCACCTGGGCGTCCACTTTGAACTGGGCGAACACGTCGGTCAGCGAGGCGATCACCCCGTCGGTCGCGGCCGAGCGGGCCTTGGGCGGCGTACCGGAGCGCAGCAGGGTCGGCGACGGCAGCCGGTAGTCACCGTCGGCCGGGGGGACCAGATGCTCGATCTCGCCGCCGAAGTCCGCGGAACCCGGACCGGGGACACCGGTCGCGGTGTCCGCCGCACCCGCGGTCGCCCGGGCTGTCCGGGCCCGGGCCTTGCGCGGCGGACCGGACGCGGCCCCCGCTACCGGTTCCCCGCCACCGGCGGCCGCACCGCCCGGATCGGGGGCCGTAGTCACGTAGCCGGTGTCCGCCTCCGGGCCGGCGAGCTCGCCGAACAGGTCGAGGGCGAGGTCCCCGGCGGGCGGCCGGGCGGCCGGCCGGGCGACGTCGGCGGCATCGGCGACGTCGGCGACGTCGGCGACGTCGAAGACCTCGCCATCACCCGGGGGCGTTCCCCTGGGCGGGGTCGCCCGACCGCCGCGCCGACGCCGGTCCGTACCCGCCGCCCCGGCCGCGAGCAGGCCGTCGGACAGCTCCGAATCGTCCTCGGGGTCGTCGCGGAAGTCCGCGTCCTCGTCGTACTCGCCGGCGTCCCGGGCGGGACCGCGCACCCCGATGGTGAGCCGATCGACGAGCTCACCGAGCCGCTCGGGCACCTGGCGGACAGGGGTCGCCGTGATGACGAGAACGCCGAAGAACGTCAGCAGCAGCAGCAGCGGAACGGCGACGTACGGCGTCACCGCGCTGGCCAGCGGGAGGCCACCGAGCAGCCCGACGAAGCCACCGGCCGCCCGCATCCGGGCGACGCCGTCCGAGAAGTCGGGCAGGCCACGAGCGATGTGCACCATGCCGAGCAGACCGACGGCGACCGCCGTCCACCCGATCACCACCCGGCCCCGGCTGCCCGGATCGGTCGGGGACCGGACCAGCCGCCACGCGGCGCCCAGACCGAACAGCGGCAGTGCCCAGGCGCCGGCGCCGACCAGCAGCTCCAGGACCGCGGCCACGTACCTCCCCAGCGGCCCGGCGGCGGAGAACCACACCGAGGCAGCGGCCAGGATCGCCCCGCCGAACGCGGTCAGGCCGAGCCCGTCACGCCGGTGCCCTGGATCGATGTGCAGCTCACGGGCGCCCCGGCCGGCCCGGCGCAGCACGGTGCCCAGCGCCGTCGCCGCGCCCATCCACAGCCGGTAGACGCTCTTGACGACTGTCTGGCCGATCAGCAGCGACAGCGGGGGGCGACTCGCCCGGGCCGGTGGACGGGCCGGTGTCCTACCGCGGCCGGCCGCGCGGGACCCGCCTGACCGGCTGGAGCCGCCCGACCGGCCGGAGCTGCCCGACCGGCTGGAGCTGCCCGACCGGCCAGCCGCCGTCGATGCGCGTGCCTTGCCGCCCTGACCGCCGCCCCGCGGGGTACCTTCACCCCGCGAGGTACCTTGACGCCCACCACCGCCCCCCGGCCGGGACGTGGCCGTCTCCGTCTGCGCACGCGTCCGCGCGCCACTGGTCCGTGTGGCCACCGTCGAAACGGTACACACGAGCGTGCCCGAGTACTGGCAACCCCGACGAACCGGGCGCGCCGCAACGCCTCAGACCTCGAGAACCACCGGAACGATCATCGGGCGGCGCCGGTAGTTCTCGTTGACCCAGCGACCGACCGTGCGCCGCACGAGCTGCTGCAGGGCCGTCAGATCGTTCATCCCGGTGCGCATGGCGTCCACCAGCCCGTCGCTGACCAGTTTGGAGACGGAGTCGAAGGTGCCCGGCGCATCGGAGAAACCGCGGGCAGAGAGATCCGGGCCGACGACGACCTTGCCCGCCGCGGCGTCCACCACGACAGTGATCGTGATGAAACCCTCCTCGCCGAGGATCCGGCGGTCCTTCAGGCTCGGCTCACCGACGTCCCCGACCGCGGCGCCATCG
>NZ_CDWRCM010000002.1:4304-6678 GCF_977927585.1 Frankia sp. CcWB2
ACGTAGACATAGCCGCAGGGAACAACGCCGGTGATCCGCGCCCGGCCGTCGAGCAGGTCGATGACCATGCCGTCCTCGGCGAGCACCACGTGGTCCGGGGGCACCCCGGTCGCCTCGGCGAGCTTGGCGTGGGCCCGCAGGTGCCGCCATTCGCCGTGGACCGGCATGACGTTGGACGGCCTGGTGGCGTTCAGGACGTAGAGCAGCTCGCCCGCCGGGGCGTGACCCGAGGTGTGAACCTTCGCCACGCCCTTGTGAACGACCTTGGCGCCGTAGCGGGTCAGCCCGTTGATCACCCGGAACACCGCGTTCTCGTTGCCGGGGATGAGGCTGGAGGCGAGCACGACCGTGTCGCCGGCCTGGATGCGGATCTGGTGATCCCGATTGGCCATCCGGGACAGGGCCGAGAGCGGCTCCCCCTGGGAGCCCGTGGAGATCAGGCAGATGTTGCGGTCCGGCAGCGCGTCCACGTCCCGGGCGTCGACGATCAGACCCGGTGGCACCTGCAGCAACCCGAGGTCGCGGGCCACTCCCATGTTGCGGACCATCGACCTGCCCACGAAGCAGACCGACCGACCGTGCTCCTCGGCCGCGTCGAGCACCTGCTGCACCCGGTGCACATGGCTGGCGAAGCAGGCGATGATGATCCGGCGGGTCGCCTCGCGGAAGACTCCGTCGAGCACCGGGGCGATCTCCCGCTCGGAGGTGACGAACCCGGGCACCTCGGCGTTGGTCGAGTCGGACAGCAGCAGGTCCACACCCTCGCGGCCGAGCCGCGCGAAGCCCCCCAGGTCGGTCAGCCGGCCGTCGAGCGGCAGCTGGTCCATCTTGAAGTCGCCGGTGTGCAAGACGAGCCCGGCCTCGGTGCGGATGGCCACGGCCACGGCGTCCGGGATGGAGTGGTTGACCGCGAAGAACTCGCACTCGAACGGCCCGAAGGCGTGCCGCTCCTCCTCCCGGATCTCCTGAGTGACCGCCTTGACGCGGTGCTCGGCGAGCTTCGCGTTCATCAGCGCCAGGGTAAGCCGGGTGCCGATCAGCGGGATGTCACGCCGTTCCCGCAGCAGGTAGGGCACCGCCCCGATGTGATCCTCGTGCGCGTGGGTGAGGATCACCGCCTCGATGTCGTCGAGGCGATCCCGGATGGCGGTGAAGTCGGGCAGGATCAGGTCGATCCCCGGCTGGACGTCCTCCGGGAACAACACCCCGCAGTCCACGATCAGCAGCCGGCCGGCGTGTTCGAAGACGGTCATGTTGCGACCGATCTCCCCGACCCCACCGAGCGGGATGATCCGCAGGCCGTCCGCGCGCAGCGGCGGCGGCGGGCCGAGGTCGGGATGCGGATGGCTCATGAGACCTCACCCGCCGCGGCGACGGCCAGCCCGACAGACGAGGCGGGCCCGGACGAGACGGGCCCGGACGAGACGGGCCCGGACGAGGCGCCGGCCGGCGCGCCCGGTGGCCCGGCGACGTCGAGGACCGCCTCGGCGAGGTCCGCCCGCAGCCGCGCGACCTCGGCGGGAGCGGCGTCCACCAACGGTGGCCGGACCGGCCCCGCGGGCAGCCCGGCCAGCCGCAGCGCGGCCTTGGCCAGGATCACGCCCTGGCTGCGGAACATTCCTTCATACGCGGGCAGCAAGCCCTGATGCAGCGCGATCGCCCGACCCACCTCACCGGCCCCGAAGGCCTCGATCATGGCACGGATCGCGGGTGCGGCCACGTGCCCGACAACACTGATGACTCCGCAGGCCCCGATGGACAGCAACGGCAGGTTGAGCGCGTCGGTGCCGGAGTAATACGCCAGACCGGTCCGCGCCAGCACCCAGGAGGATGCGGGCAGATCGTCCTTAGCGTCCTTGACCGCGACGATACGCGGGTGTTCGGCCAACCGCACCAGAGTCTCCGACGCCACCGGGACCCCGGTCCGGCCGGGGATGTCGTAGATGACGACCGGTAGCCCGGTCGCCTCGGCGACGGTGACGAAATGCCGCAGCAACCCGGCCTGCGGTGGCTTGTTGTAGTAGGGCGTCACGACGAGCAGACCGTGCGCGCCCGCGGCTTCGGCGGCCCGCGCCAGTTCCACGCTGTGCGCGGTGTCACTCGTCCCGACACCGGAGATCACGCGGGCGCGGCTTCCCACGGCCTCGACGACGACCCGCACCAGGCGGTCCTTCTCCTCGGCGGTGGTCGTCGGAGACTCCCCGGTGGTGCCGTTGACCACGAGCCCGTCGTTGCCGGCGTCCACCAGACGGTTCGCGAGCTCCGCGGCACCCGCCTCATCGAGACCGCCGTCCGCCCGGAACGGCGTGACCATCGCTGTGATCACGCGCCCGAACGGCGCCGGCGGCAACATTGACATACCGGTCACGCTAGA
>NZ_CDWRCM010000002.1:6997-18818 GCF_977927585.1 Frankia sp. CcWB2
AGCACCTCCGACATCACCTCTGGCGACCGACATCACCCGCCGGACCGCCGAACCTCCGCGTTCACTCCTCCGACACCGCCGGGCCGGCACCGGTCCATCCTCCGCCCACGCCGCCTTTCCCGCTCCGCCGGCCCGAGCCGTGCCTGCTCCCCGGACTCGCCACAAGCGACCGGCGCGAGACCCGCGGGGGCCGCTGGGCCACCGCACGCGGATACCGTCCGCCCGGCCCGGGGACGGCGCACCGCGCGGTGTCGGGCATCGCGACCGGCCGGGCCCCGATCGGGGACGACGGGACGACCGGCGGGGACGGCAGCGCACCGGAATGCACCGCACCGGAATGCACCGCACCGCACAGCACCGTTCCACTCGCCGCGACAGAGCTTTCAGAGTACCGCCACCGGATCGTCCGGGCGGTGCCATCCGGCGGCGCGCGGGTCCGCCAGGATCGCGCCCGCCATCCGGGACATTACCGTAATGCCAGACTACCGTCACCCAATGCCACCGGCGAGGGCCGCCCGGGTCCCGCGGGCGATCTCCAGGTCCTCGCGTGCCTCGATCACGAGCGTACGCACGGCGGCCCCCGGCACGCCGATCTCGCGCTCCGTGCCACCAGATGGGCCCGTACCACCGGCCCGGGCCGGATCGTTACGCTCGGGATCCACCGCCACACCCAGGTAGCCGAGTCCGGCCGCGGCCCCGGCCCGCACGGAGGCGGAGTTCTCCCCGACGCCGCCGGTGAACACCAGGGCGTCCAGCCCGCCCAGCGCGGCGGTCATCGCGGCGATCCCGGCGCGCAGCCGGTGCAGGTAGACCGCCAGCGCCAACGCGGCGGCCGGCTCACCCGCGGCGGCGCCGGACTCGACCTCCCGCATGTCCGCCGTCCCCGCGAGCGCGCGCAGCCCCGCCGAGGTGAACAGGCGATCGGTGAGCTCGTGCGCGCTCAGTCCCGCCTCCGTCTGCAGCCACAGCAGCGCGCCGGGATCCACGGTGCCGGACCGGGTGGCCATCACCAGGCCCTCCAGCGGGGTGAAGCCCATCGTGGTGTCCACCCCCACCCCGTCGAGAACGGCGGCGAGCGACGCGCCCGAGCCGAGATGACAGGTCACGATGCGCCGCGCCCCGGTGAGCGCAGCCGCCCGCCGGGAGACGTGGGCGTGGGACAGGCCGTGGAAGCCGTACCGGCGGATGCCGTACCGCTCCCGCCACTCGGCCGGGATGGCGTAGGTGATGGCCTCCGCCGGCATCCGGCTGTGAAACGCCGTGTCGAAGCAGGCGACCTGCGCCACCTCGGGCACGGCCGCCCCGACCTCGTCGAGGGCGGCGAGCGCCGCCGGCTGGTGCAGGCGGGCGAGGGCGGTCAGCCTCCGCAGCCGCTCGGCCACGGCCCGGTCGACGACCACGGGGGCGGTGAAATCCGTCCCGCCGTGCACGATGCGGTGCCCGACCGCGCCCGGCTGGCCACCCTCGTGGGTGAGCTCGCGCAGCGCGGCGACGACCCCGGCCGGGTCCGCCCGACCGGCTGGCGCGGTGAGATCGCGCGCGGCGAGCAGGGCGTCGTCCGGGCCGATCAGCCGCAGCTTGAGGCTGGCCGATCCGGCGTTGACCACCAGGACGTTCATCGCGACGGGGCGGGGCTCGGTAGGGGCGGGACTCAGTAGGGCCAGGTCCAGTTCCGGATCTCCGGGGCGTCCTCGCCGTGGTCCCGGGTGTAGGTCCGGGCCGCGAGCCGCGCGTCGACCATCTGCTGCCGGACGTGCGCGGCGCGGGCGCCCAGGCTCGGTACCCGGTCGATGACGTCCGCCACCAGGTGGAACCGGTCGAGGTTGTTCAGCATGACCATGTCGAACGGGGTGGTAGTCGTCCCCTCCTCAAGGTAGCCACGGACATGCAGGTTGTGATGGTTGTGCCGCCGGTAGGTCAGCCGGTGGATCAGCCAGGGATAGCCGTGGTAGGCGAAGATGACCGGCCGGTCGGTGGTGAACAGCGCGTCGAAGCGGGCGTGCGAGATGCCGTGCGGATGTTCCGCCTCGTCCTGCAGGGACATCAGGTCGACGACGTTGACGACGCGCACCTTCAGGTCGGGGAAGTGCTGGCGCAGGATGTCCACCGCGGCGAGGGTCTCCAGGGTCGGGATGTCCCCGGCGCAGGCCATCACCACATCCGGCAGCCCGTCGCCGGGCGCGTCGTGGTCGTTGCTGGCCCAATCCCAGATGCCCAGGCCACGGGTGCAGTGGGCGATCGCCGCCGGCATCGACAGGTAGTTCAGCGCCGGCTGCTTGCCGGCCACGATCACGTTGATGTAGTGCCGGCTGCGCAGGCAGTGGTTGCCGACGGAGAGCAGGGTGTTCGCGTCCGGGGGCAGGTACACCCGGACGACCTCGGCCTTCTTGTTCACGACGTGGTCGATGAACCCGGGGTCCTGATGGGAGAAGCCGTTGTGGTCCTGCCGCCACACGTGGCTGGTCAGCAGGTAGTTCAACGAGGCGATCGGGCGCCGCCACGGGATGTGCCGGGTGGTCTTCAGCCATTTCGCGTGCTGGTTGACCATCGAGTCGACGATGTGGATGAACGCCTCGTAGCAGGAGAAGAGCCCGTGCCGGCCGGTGAGCAGATAGCCCTCCAGCCAGCCCTGGCACAGATGCTCGGAAAGCACCTCCATGACCCGGCCGTCCACTGCCAGGTGCTCGTCCGTCGGTTCCGTCCGGGCGTTCCAGGCGCGGTCGGTCACCTCGAAGAGCGCAGCCAGCCGATTGGAGGCGGTCTCGTCCGGGCCCATCACCCGGAAGGTGCTCGGATTGGCGGCCATCACGTCCCGTAGGAACGCGCCCAGGACCCGGGTCGGCTCGGCAAGGGTGGTCCCGGGGGCGGTGACGTCGACCGCGTAGTCGCGGAAGTCAGGAAGGGTCAGATCACGCAGCAGCTCGCCCCCGTTGGCATGCGGGTTCGCGCTCATCCTCCGGGGACCGCGAGGGGCGAGCGCGGCGAGTTCGGGCCGCAGGGCTCCGCCGGCATCGAAGAGCTCCTCCGGCCGGTAGGAGCGCAGCCACGCCTCCAGCTGGGCCAGGTGCCCGGGGTTGTCGTGCAGCTGCGCGACGGGCACCTGGTGGGACCGCCACGTGCCCTCGACCGGCAGGCCGTCGACGACGGCCGGCCCGGTCCACCCCTTGGGGGTCCGCAGCACGATCATCGGCCAGGTGGGGCGCTCGGTGCGGCCGTGGCGGCGGGCCCGGTCCTGGATCTCGTGGATCTCGTCGACGGCGGCGTCCAGGACGCCCGCCATCCGCTGGTGCACCGCGGCCGGGTCGTCCCCGGCCACGAAGTACGGATGGTAACCGTAGCCACGCAGGAGCGCGGTCAGCTCCTGCTCGGGGATGCGGGCCAGGATCGTCGGATTGGCGATCTTGTAACCGTTGAGGTGCAGGACCGGCAGCACCGCGCCGTCGCGACCCGGGTCGAGGAACTTGTTGGAGTGCCAGCTCGCCGCGAGCGGGCCCGTCTCGGCCTCCCCGTCCCCCACGACGGCGCAGACCACCAGGTCGGGATTGTCGAAGGCCGCGCCGTAGGCGTGGGTCAGCGCGTAACCGAGCTCGCCGCCCTCATGGATGGACCCGGGAATCTCCGGCGCGACGTGGCTGGGGATTCCGCCGGGGAAGGAAAACTGCCGGAACAGCCGCCGCATCCCCGCCGCATCCCGGCCGATCGAGGGGTAGACCTCGCTGTAGGTGCCTTCCAGGTAGGCGTTCGCCACGATGCCGGGACCGCCGTGACCCGGACCGATGATGTAGATGGCGTTCAGGTCCTTTGCCCGGATCACGCGGTTCAAGTGGGCGTAGATGAGGTTCAGGCCGGGAGTCGTGCCCCAGTGCCCGAGCAGGCGCGGTTTGACGTGCTCCGGACGCAGCGGCTCGGTGAGCAGGGGATTGTCGAGCAGGTAGATCTGCCCGACGGACAGATAGTTCGCCGCTCGCCAGTAGGCGTGGATGAGATCGAGCTCCGCCGGGGACAACGGCCCCGCGGCCGGATCCGCGCCGCTCCGCTCGGCGTCGACGACGCTCGTCATCGGCTGTCCTCTTTCTCTTTCTCCCGACAAATCAATGGGCGGCCGGCGGCGGGGAGGCCCGGCGCTCAGCCCTCTCCCACCAGCGGGCTGGAGGCGACCTCGGTGCCGTCGTCCAGCGTCGAGATCCGGAAGTCGGCGAACACGTTGGGCGCCACCCGGAGCAGCTCCCGCAGGGCGGCGACGGCAAGCCCGCGGATCTCCACGTCGGCATGCTCGCTCGCCCGCATCCCGATGAAGTGCCGCCACGCCCGGTAGTTCCCGGTGACCACGATCCGGGTCTCGGTCGCGTTCATCAGCACCGACCGGGCCGCCTGGCGCGCCTGCTTGCGCCGTGAGGTGGGCGCGGAAACGTCGGCGAACCGCTTCTCCAGACCTTCCAGCAGACGCCCGTAGGCCTCCAGCGAGGCCGCCGCGGCCTGTTGGAACAGGGCGTGCAGCTCCGGATCGGCTGCGATGACCTCCGGTTCCACCACGGCGGCGTCCCTCTCGGGGACGTAACGCTGGGAGAGCTGGCTGTAGGAGAAGTGCCGGTGCCGAACCAGCTCATGGGTGAGGCTGCGCGACACCCCGGTGAGATAGAGCGATATGGTCCCGTGCTCGAGCACGGACAGATGCCCGACGTCGAGGATGTGCCGCAGGTAGCCGGCGTTGGTCGCGGTCGCCGGATTCGGCTTGTTCCAGCTCTGGTAGCAGGCCCGCCCGGCGAACTCGGCGAGGGCCTGACCGCCGTCGGCGTCGGTGCTCCAGGCCACGTCGTCCGGGGGGATGAACTCGGTCTTGGCGATCACCTGGACCCGAAGCCGCACGGACGTCGGCCCGGACGCCGGTTCGGGCGTCGGCTGCGACACTGCCACCTCCATCATCTGGGCGCAGGACCCGTTGCCCGGTCGCTGGCGGACTCCTCCCACGGTAGACGGCGCCCGTCCGCCGGGATACGGGGACCTCACCCGGCGGCGGCATGCACCCGGACGCCAGGCCTGCAATCACCCGACCGGGCCAGCAATCGCCCAACCGGGATCGTGTCGGCATCCACTTACCCGTCCGGTTACCCGATCGACGCGCGGGGATTGGCAGTCACAACCCGCGTGGTACACCGGAGGTGGACGCCTCGTCAGTCCCCAGCGACGAGGAGTCGCAGTGCCCGCCCTCACGGCGTGGCATGGCGCGGCCGGGGATCTCCGCCCCCGTCAATCCCCGGCCGCCCGGCCACGTCACGACGGGCAGCCTCCCGGCGATGGCGCGGCGGCACGCCCGCCGGTCAGCCCGCGGCCGGGGTCCAGGCCGCTGGGTCCGCCGCGGACTGGTCCCCGGTGGCCATGTTCTTCACCTCGTGCGCCCGGCCATCGTCGAAGGGCGGGAACCAGACGAATCCGATGCCCTTGCGGGAGGCGTAGCGGACCTGCTTGGCCACCTTGTCCGGCTGGTGGTAGGTCTCCACCCGCAGCCCCCGGGTGCGCAGCTCGGCGGCCGTCGCGAGGGCGGCGGCACGGCGCGACGCGGAGGGGATCACGACTAGCACGTCGGCGGGGCTGGACGGCCCGGTGGTGAGCAGGCCCTCGGCCGAGAGCTTGGCGAAGATGCGGGTGAGGCCGATCGAGATCCCGACGCCGGGGAGGTTGCGGCGGATGAAGGAGCCGGCAAGGTTGTCGTACCGCCCCCCCGAGCAGATGCTGCCGAAGTCCGGCCAGTCAACGAACTTCGCCTCGTAGACGGTCCCGGTGTAGTAATCGAGACCGCGTGCGATCGAGAGGTCCGCGACCACGCCGCCGGCGGGCAGGTCGGCGAGATCGCCGAGATCATCGAGAACCGCGGCGAGCTCGTCGAGCCCCTCGGAGAGCAGGTCCGACTTCACCCCGAGCCGGCGTACCTCCTCGACGACGCCGGGATCGGAGCCCCGGATGCCCGTGAGCTCCAGGCAGGCGCGCACCTGGTCCGGGTCGAGCCCGACCGCGGTGGTCAGCAGCCCCTCCACTCCCGCGAGGCCGATCTTGTCGAGCTTGTCAGCGACCCGGATGACGGCCAGCGGATCGCCGATGCCCAGGCCCTCGTAGAAGCCCTGGAGCACCTTGCGATTGTTGATGTTGAGGGTCCAGGGCGGAACGCCGAGGGTGCCCAGGACCTCATGCACGATGCGGGGAAGCTCCGCGTCGAAGTGCAGGGGCACCTGATCAACATTGATCACGTCGATGTCGCACTGGGTGAACTCGCGGAAGCGGCCCTCCTGCGGACGCTCCCCCCGCCACACCCGCTGGATCTGGTAGCGCTTGAACGGGAACACGAGGTCGTTGAAGTGGGCGGCCACGTACCGCGCGAAGGGCACCGTGAGGTCGAAGTGCAGGCCGAGGCGGGCGCTGTCGTCGTCGGCGTCGGCCTGCAGGCGGCGCAGCGTGTAGACCTCCTGGGAGGTCTCCCCCTTCGCGGTCAGCACCTCGAGCGCCTCGACCGAGGGGGTCTCCACCGAGCAGAAGCCGTACCGCTCGAACGTCGCCCGGATGGTGTCGAGCCAGCGCTGCTCGACGAGACGGACCTCGGGCAGCCACTCGGGAAACCCGCTCACGGGCAGGGGACGGACGATCGGCGCGTCACTCATCGCCGCGGAATCTCCTCATCATCTCGAACGGACGGGCACCTGCCGCCCCGGGCACGGTCAACCGCGAAGCCGGGTGGCAGTCACCGATGTCGAGCGAGGAGACGCATGAGCGACAGCCTATCGCGTGGGGCTCGTTGCCCTCACGGCCGGAGAGCGGTCCCACGGCGGGGATGGGGCCCGTTCCACCGGGCCCCATCCCGTCGATCACATCGGGTGCCCCGCGCGCGCCTCGACCTCCGCGAGCCGCGCACCCACCTCGCCGCGCTGCTCGGCCGGCGCCGGCGGCGGTCCGTCCCTCCGGTGCCGCTGCTCCGGCAACGAGCTCGGGATGATGCTGGTCGGCCGGCCGGGGGCCAGGTAGACCCATCCGGCCTGGCGCCACTGGTCGGCGTCGAGCGCGTGCCGGGCGTCCACCATGACCTTGCGCCGGACCACGGCCCCGAGCCGGGCCGGGTCCAGGTCGGCGAACTGGCGCCACTCGGTGAGTAGGACCAGCGCATCGGCCCCCTCGACCACGGCCTCGACGGAGCCGCTGTAGGCGAGGCCGGGCAGGGCCCGCCGGGCGTTGTGCGTCGCGACCGGATCCACGACCGTCACCTCGGCGCCGGTCCCGGCCAGCAGCCCCGCGACCGCGAGCGCCGGGGAGTCCCGCACGTCGTCGGAGTTGGGCTTGAACGCGGCGCCCAGCACGACGAGGCGCCGGCCGGCCAGCATGCCGTCCAGGGCCGCGGTGACCAGGTCCACCACGCGGTCCCGGCGGCGATTGTTGATCTCGTCGATCTCGCGCAGGAAACGCAGCGCCGCACCGACCCCGAGCTCGTCCGCGCGGGCCTGGAAGGCCCGGATGTCCTTAGGTAGGCAGCCGCCCCCGAACCCCACCCCCGGACGCAGGAAGTTCCCGCCGATGCGCACGTCGTGGGACAGCGCCTCGGCCAGCGTCAGGACATCGGCATCGACCGCCTCGCACACCTCCGCCATCGCGTTGATGAAGGAGATCTTCGTCGCGAGAAAGGAGTTGGCCGCCGTCTTCACCAGCTCGGCCGTCGCGTAGTCCGTCACGATGACCGGCACCCCCTGGGCGATCACCGGCGCGAAGGCCGCCCGCATCGCTCCTTCCGCAGCCGGGGAGGCGACACCGAAGACGAGCCGGTCCGGTCGCAGGGTGTCGGCCACCGCGAAGCCCTCCCGGAGGAACTCCGGGTTCCAGGCCAGCTGGACGCCAGCAAGATCGCTGGAGATGTCGGCGGGCTCGTCCACCTCGTCATGGCCCAGCCCGTCATGGCCCACCTCGACGCGGCCCAACCCGCCGGCCCCCGCCACGCCGAGCGCCGTCTCGTCCGCGGCCGGGCGGTTCGCCGGGGCGAGCTGCGCGATTGTCCGGGCTAGCCCCGCAGCCGTGCCGGCCGGCACCGTCGACTTGCCGACCACGAGGCACGGCCGGGTCAGCAGCGGCGCGAGGCGCTCGATGGCGGCGTGCAAGTGGCCCAGGTCCGCCCCGTAACCGTCGGCACGCTGGGGGGTGCCCACACAGACGAAGTGCACGTCGCCGAACTCGGCGATCTCCTCGAAGGAGGTGGTGAAACGCAGCCGTCCGGTCCGGAGGTTCGCGCGCAGGAGGTCGGCGAGGTCGGGCTCGAAGAACGGGATCTCCCCCGCGGACAACCGCTCGATCTTCGAATGGTCGACGTCCACGGCGAGCACCTCGAAGCCGAGCTCCGCCATGCACACCGCGTGGGTGGCCCCCAGATACCCGGTGCCGATGACGGTCAGGCGTGGGCGAGGCCCGGTTCCGGGCCCCGCCGCATCATCAAGGCTGTCCGACGAGCTCATCAGACTCCTCCTCCTCATCGTCGTACCCCCCTGGATTGAGACGCTGAAACTCCCAGGCATCCCGGCACATGTCCGCGACATCCCGGCGGGCTGACCAGCCGAGCGCCGTACGGGCGAGCGCCGCGTCGGCGACCAGTGCGGCGACGTCCCCCGGCCGCCTCGCCACGACGCGGCTGGGGAGATCACGAGCGCAGGCCGCGGAGAAGGCCGCGAGCAGTTCCCGCACGGAGGTGCCAGCGCCGGTCCCGAGGTTGATGACCCGATGTCCCGCCTGGTCATCAAGATGATCGAGAGCGAGTCGATGGCCCTCCGCCAGGTCGACCACGTGGATGTAGTCGCGTACGCCCGTGCCGTCGGACGTGGGGTAGTCGTCGCCGAAGATAGACAGCTCCGGGCGCCGGCCGACCGCCACCTGGGCCAGGTAGGGCATGACGTTGTTCGGCACCCCACGGGGGTCCTCGCCGAGCAGGCCCGACTCGTGCGCCCCGGTGGGGTTGAAGTATCGCAGGGACGTCACGTGCCAGGACGGATCCCGGGCGCAGAGGTCGGCGAGGATCTGCTCGCACATCCACTTGGTGCGCGCGTAGGGATTGGTCGGGCGGGCCGGCGTGTCCTCGGCGATCGGTACCTTGGCCGCCGCTCCGTAGATTGCGCACGAGGACGAGAAGACCAGCCGGCGCACGCCGTGCTCCGCCATCACGGAGACCAGGCCCAACATCGCGTTGACGTTCGTGTCGTAGTACTCCAGCGGGATGTCGACCGACTCGCCGACGGCCTTGAGAGCGGCGAAGTGAATAACGGAATCGATCTTCCATCGGCGGAACACGTCACCGAGCGCCGCCCGGTCACGGACATCGAGCCGCACGAAGTCGATGTCGCCGTCCACCACCTTACGCAGCCTGCCCAGCACCCGTGGTGAGCTGTTGGCGAAGTTGTCCACTCCCACTACCCGATGACCCGCGGCAAGCAGGTCCACCCAAGTATGGGAGCCGATGAACCCCGTAGCCCCGGTCACCAGGACCGTCTCGGCTCGACTCGTCGACGTCATAGCTCGGTTATCCACTTCTTCGTGATCAACTGAAACAACTCGCCACAGGTGCTCCATTCCGACCCGGAACAACCGATCCCGGCAGCGGGATCAACCCGACGACGGCTAGGATCCGTACCTGGGATCGGCACCACGACCACGCCCGTCGCGCCGGTGCCCTTCGGCTGGACCGCGCGGTCCCGGCCGTTCGGGCAGCGAACACCGCGATGGGCACGGGCCCGCACTGGGCGGCGAACATCAGGCACAGCAGAACATAATCCCCAGATTGGTGCATCGCCGACCTGGTAGCGGCCTCGGCGATCCCGGGGACGACCGCGATCCCGGTGAACCAGGCGATCGGCGCGAGCAGGAGCCCCGGTCCGGTCACAGCGCCAGCGTCGGGTAGTGCACGGCCGGTGGCAAGAACCGCGCGCACGGCACCCGGGGCCGGCGGTCCACGTCCCGGAAGAAGATGCCCGGGAAGAAGATATGTCCGGGAGGTGGCGGGGCCACGGGAACTCTCGGGTCACCATTGCCGCGGACATCCCGGGCCGGTCGCCGTTCGCCCACGCATCGGCGGCGAAGGCCCCGTCTCGACCTGAGCGCGCACGGCAGGTACGTGGCGCTGACATCCTCGGCGGGTTGCGGACCAATGCCACCGATCTCACGTAACACGGCGGTGCACACGGCGTGGTGCCGGCCATCGCGAGCCATCCCCCCGCAAACAGAAAGCCACGTCCCCGGAAAGCTCGGTATCCGGGGGGACACCTTGACGCCGGTCAAGCGACCTGACGGCTCTCCGCGAGCTGGCCGGCGAACCAGGAGATCGTCCGGGTGAGCCCGTCATGCAGGCTCGTCTTCGGTTCCCAGCCCAGGAGGGTCCGGGCGAGGGTGATGTCGGGTTGGCGTACCGAAGGGTCGTCCTGGGGCCGCGGGACGAAGGTGATCGGCGCCGTCGATCCGCACAGGTCACGGACGAGCACCGCGGTGTCGAGGATCGACATCTCGTGCGGGTTCCCAATGTTCACGGGCCCGGGCAGGTCCGAGTGCAGAAGTCGGACGATGCCGTCGATCAGGTCGTCGACATAACAGATGGACCGGGTCTGGGTTCCGTCACCGGCGACCGTGATGGGCTCGCCCCGCAGCGCCTGGGAGATGAAGGCCGGAATGGCGCGACCGTCGTCGACCCGCATCCGCGGGCCGTAGGTGTTGAAGATGCGAACAATACCGGTGTCGACGCCGTGCTTGCGCCGATAGGCCATGGCCACCGCCTCGGAGAATCGCTTGGCCTCGTCGTACACACTGCGTGGGCCGACCGGGTTCACGTTGCCCCAGTAGCCTTCCGGCTGGGGATTTACCTGTGGATCGCCGTAGGACTCCGAGGTCGAGGCGAGCAGGAACCGAGCATTCTTCTGCCGCGCCAGGCCAAGGGCGTGGAAGGTACCGAGCGAACCGACCTTGAGTGTCTCGATCGGCAGCTCGTAGTAATCCACCGGAGATGCCGGGGATGCAAAGTGCAACACGACGTCGACCGGACCGGAAACATAAATAAAATCATTCACATCCCGGTTGACCAGGCGGAAACGTGGATCGGCGAGCAGATGCTCCACGTTCTCCGGCCGGCCGGTGAGGAAGTTGTCGAAACAGATGACCTCGTAGCCGCCGCCCAGTAGGCGTTCACAGAGATGACTGCCCAGAAAACCGGCGCCGCCGGTCACTATCGCACGCACGTCGTGTGCTCCCGGATCTGGAATACAGAGGACCCCGGAGAGTGCCCGTCGATCGCTGTCCGGAGTCCGGCGACGACGGGCGGCCTCCCTTGAGCCATGCGAAGGAGGCGGCGCATCGGATCAGATCGCGCCGCGAGGCCAGGTTGGAGGATCGGGGGAAAGGGGCATCAAATTGATCGGAGATCAGGAGATCAGTGACTGCTCACCCGCCGGGGGCGCTCAGCATGGACGCTGCCGGACCCGTCTCGAATGGCCACAGGATACGAACACCGCACTACCCCCCAGTAGTCTGATGGCCGACAACGCCGACTCTCTGCGGCATCGTACACAGGTCATCGACGCGTTAGTACGCGGCCCCGGCTCAGTCTCCCTCCTCGCCGCGGTCAATACGATATAACTGCCTGTCACCGAGGGTGCCCGGCTCCCTCCGGGAGATGTCAATAGCCGTGCCGGATCCACCTGCATTGGATGAGCAATCCACCGCCAGGGGACGGGGCACGGTCACCCGCGGAAGTGCCGCTCGAGGGCGATCGCGTGACGCATCGCGGCGCGTCCCCGGCGGGTGTCCCCGGCATCTCCATAGG
>NZ_CDWRCM010000002.1:19075-20250 GCF_977927585.1 Frankia sp. CcWB2
GACCGCGAGCCGGTACCAGCGACGCCATTCGCCCGGCGCCGCCTCGGCCTCCGCCCGACGCTGGGCGAACGCGGCGTCGGCCGATGCGCGGTCGATCCGGCCCGACGGCCGGCGCACGAGAACCGGCTCGTCGGCTCGGGCGCCGGGGTCGAGGTCGAGGTCGGGGTCGAAGCCGCGGGCGGTACCGGGCTCGACGTCAGCCGTCGCATCCGCGGCTACGTCGAACATCCGGGCAAGCCGCTCGGTGTCGCGGCCGAAACGCAGCTCACGCAGGATGACGACGGCGCCGATCAGCGGAAGCAGCACGACACCGAGACCGAGTCCACGGGCCGCCCAGCGATCGTCGCCGAGCAACTGGATTCCCCGCCACCCGATCAGCCCGAGGTAGAAGCCACACGCCGCGACGAGCACGGCCACCAGCCACCGGGCCCTCACCTAGACGCCCCGCCCGATGCCGACGCCACCGGACCGTCCGGATCCAGCCGGATCCGCGCCCCGGGCGCCGCCAAGGTCGCCACAACCAGCCGTCCCGACTCCCGAAGACAACCGAAGAGCGCCACATACAGGGGTCGCGTCGCCGGCAACGGGACTCCGCCGTCGATCTCGTAACGGGTGTTGGTCACCTTACGCACCTGTGCCTGTGAATCAGGCGCGCCGACCGGCGGAGCGTCCACCCGCCAGGCGAGCATCATCTCCGTGCAGCCCGCGGGCCAGGTCCACCGCAGCCGGTCGTGCTCCAGCCGCAGGTCCGAAGCGGCGGAAAGCTCGTCGGCTGCGGTGCGCGGCGCCGACGGCCGGTCCGGTGCGGCCTCCGGACGCCCGGAGGTCGTCGGCGGCGATGCCCACGGGGACGGGGAGGGGAGCACCCTGTGCTCCCGGGCGAGGGCGGTGACCACCCCCCTCGCCCGGGCGGCGTCAAGCCCGTCCGCCTCCGCCTCGGCGACCAGCGCCGCGGCCTCCACGGGGAGCAGCACGTCCTCCACAAGAACGGCCGCGGCCACCCGCGGGCGCAACCGCTCGGTCGTCGTCACGGCGAGCGCATCGAGGTAGGCGTCCGGCTCGCCGTCGACCAGCAGCGCACCGACCGCGGCCAGGAGATCGTCGAGCAGTGCCCGCCGGCGGTCCGGCCGACGGGCCCGGTTGCGGACGAGCGCCGCATCACGCACCGCTCGGAT